>PMBP01000033.1 GCA_003152975.1 Phycisphaerales bacterium
ATCCCCTCCAACACCCCCATCCCCTGGCTTTCGATGACGCTGGTGCAAACGATATACTGCTGATCCGCCAACCATCCCTGGATATCCGATATCCAACCATCGAAATGGACCACCCCCTCCAACCCCAGGGACCGAACCATGTGCCGAAGGTATTGATCCAGAGTCTTGTCCTGAACCTTGCCGGCGATATGGAGATGATACTCGGGATCGCGCCGATGCAGCTCGTCCATACACTGCAGCAGCAGCATGGGATTCTTGACCATCCGGGTATCGCCGATAAACGCCAGCCGCTTTCCGCGGCGGCGTCGCTGAAACCGGATCCGGTCCAGATCCACGCCGTTGGGTATCGTTTCCATCCGTGTCCGCGAGGCCAGGTTTGGAACCTGCTCGAACAGGGCTTCCCTCACAAAGCGGTTCCCGACCGTTATGANNGATCTTCTTGCATCTTCCAGGTTGATGGCTGCCGATCTGGGCCAACTCGCTGCACCATTCGAACCAGCAGATATCGCTGCCATTCATCAACTGATGGACTTCGTGAACCGTGTTGCCCTCGAAGCATCGGACCGGAAACCGCTGACGGACATACCCCTCGATCGGCCGCAGAAAAGTCGGCCCATCACCCCCACAGAAGAACGCGACACGGGCCCGCGTACTGCGAATCTCTTCGGCCAGCCGCGACAACACGCCGCTATCCGGAAGGGTATTCATTCCCAACAGGACACACTCCATCGCCCCGGCCGGATTGCCCCCGGCCAGAATCGATCGAGCCAGTTCTTCGACCCAGGCCACTTCCAGCCGCCCCGCCTGCTCCAGGTCAGCCAAGTATTGTTTCACCCGTTCGTATTGCCCCGCAGCCAGACATGCCCGGATTAGATTCCGGCAGACCTCCTCGTCATCGGCGATCAACTCCCGTGCCCGCTCCAGGCACGCCACCGCATCTCCGTTTCGGCCCAGGCCGAACAAGACCACCCCCGCATCGTTCCAGGCCACAGCATCATCCGGCGAGTGCCGAAGGTGATCCTCGAAGCAGACTGCCGCTTCCTCCGTCCGCCCCGCCTCGGCCAAGGCCAATCCCTTCCGATAAGAATTCGCCAGGTCCAATGGTCTTTCCAATTCATTCCCCATCCCTTCGGCCTTACCCATCAACTGATATAGTCCATCAACGACATTGAAAACATCTTTGCCGCCACCTGAAGCGACATCTGATAGAGAACCTGATATCGGGCTAAATCCACGGCTACCTGTGTGATATCCGCATCCTGCCGGTCGCTGATCTCCTGATCTGCGTTAGCTTTGATGTCTTCCAGACTGCCTTTCAGGTTGGTCAGAGTCTGCAATCGTCCTCCGATCAGCGGATAGGCCCGGACCAGTTTCTGCTCTGCCAGCGACATTTCATCCACCGTCGCCCGCATGACGGTATCCCATTGTTCCTTGGGTAGATTCGCCGAATTTCGAAGCAGGTCACGGCAATGAATCAGCACATTGAAGGTATCGTAAGTCCCCGGCACGCGGACATATTCATCCCCGGCCTGGGTGATCCCGGTGGAATCGATATACAGGACTTCTCCCGTGGTTCCGTTCACGACCGCCAGATTGGTTTCCGATCCATTGGCGGTAACCGTTGTCGCCCCCCTATCAATCGCAAGTACCCACGCCCCCGCACTGCCTGAAACCTTCAGTACGGTATCCCCTCGAGCACTGGATGTCCCCGTCCCCGCCGCGACCCCGGTCGAGCCATAAAAGATCGGAGTTCCCGCATCATCCGCCCGAAATAGTTGATCCCCTACAAGAACCGCCGAGGTCTCCACCCCGGGAGCCACACTGATTTTTCGTTCCTCCTGACTACCCTGGTAGATCACCCGTTGGATCTGCCCATCCCCATCCCGCTCCACCGTATAGGGATCCGAATCGCTCTGGGCCCCCCCAAACAGTCGATGGCCCAACCGCTGCTTGTTGGCCAGCGATACCATCTGCTCCAAAATCTGGTTGATTTCATTCGCTTTTTGCGCCCGTACCGACGGATCGGAATAGATGGGCGTCAGCGCCGAAGTCAACGACGCCTGTGCCCCGCCCAGACCCCCATCTCCCGTCATCTGCTGGACAACCGACGAGCTGAAGTCCAACACATTAATCACATCCGTCACGGCACTGATATACTGATCCATCGACCGGCTTTCCGTCCGCAGAGACAGGATCTGGTTGGCCTCGTAGGGATCGTCCGACGGCCGGTTGATCGCCTGCCCGCTCGATGCCTGCTCCTGCAAGCTCGACAACTTCTTCGTGTGGCTCGAAATGGCCCAGCTTACGCTGTTGTAGATCGCTTCCAGTGAATATGCCATGGATTTCACTTCGGGATTCTATCCCGATTCAAATCAAGAGGCCAACGCCAACAGACTGTCTAGCGCTTTCGACACCGTATTCATATACCGCGCCATCCCCTGAAACATCCGCTCAAACAACAGCATTTTGGCCGCCTCGTCGTTCATATCAACCCCGCTGACCTGCGACCGCTGATCACTGAGATTTTTCCACACGCCGCTGGTGTTGTCCTGTCGGGTTTTTGTCACCGAAATCTGATTGCCGACATCGGTCGCAAGGTTGCGATAATACGACTTGGGGGTCAGGTTGTTCAGGTCGCTGAATACCGTATCTCCGACCTCGGCCATGGCCAGCGCGTTGGCGCTGTCGGTCATCTCGACGCTTCGGGACACCGCGATTCTCGATGGGGAAGTTGTCAAGTCCTCCGATATCGCCATCGAGCCGGCNNATTGGCCAGGGCTTGGATCTCGAATACATCCCCGTCGTTGAGATAACCGGGGATGCTTCCATTGCTGTTGAATTGAATCTTGAGCCCTTCGTTGACTCCGGCGATCGTCCCCGGCACATATCCGTCACCGAGGTTGATTTTGGCCACGACCATCCCCGATCCATCAACAACTTCCAGTTCCGTCGTCCCGTTGCCGATCGCTTGAGTCCCTCCGGGCGGTGTGGTCTGGACCGTACAGGTATAAGTCTGATTCGTATCCCCCGTATAGGTCCCCAGGATCTGGATCGTCGGCGGCGCCTCGTCGGCCCCGGCTCCGGCTCCCGCTAGAGGCCCCGCAGGGTACCCGCTCGGCAAGGCCAGCGCACCCGGCAGAAAGTCGAACGAATAGCCCGGATTGGCCACGATCTGGAGCCGCCCGGCATTGACGCCCGTATTGAGATTCAATCCTGGAATGGCCGCGATATCCGCCGCAACGCTGGCCAATGTGGAGGTGTTGGCATCCACATGAATCGTATGACGCGTCACCGCGCCGCTGGAATCGGTCAATCGAAGACTGATATCCCCGGTCGTCGCCGGGGGAACGAACTGGTCCACATCCGTCTCGGTCATCGTCCAGCCGTATAACCGCTGAAACGATCCCGACGATCCGACACCCTGGACTTGTAGATGGTTCGTTTCCTGAATAATATTCTGTGCCAGCGTATCCAGACTGCTGCTGATGTCCCGGATGATGGTATCCCGCAGAGAAATCAATCCTCCGATCCTGCCCCCTTCCACCCGCGTGTTATAGCTGTCCTGCCCCGCCGGAGTCACGCCCAGATCATAATTCCCCCCGTTCTCCACCAGCCCAATACTCAGCTTGGTACTATTCGCCCCCAGGACCATCGATGTGTCGCCAACCATTACATCCATCACATCGTATTCTTGCCGATAGGTCTTGATGCCGATCATCTGACTGAGCTTGGTGATCAACTGGTCCCGCTGGTCCTGCAGGTTGTTGGTTGCCTTGCCCTGCACTCCCAAGGCCGCGATTCGTTTGTTCAAATCCGCGATCTGCCCCGTCACGATGTTCACATCTTTGATCGTATCCTGTGCCTCGGTATAGGTCTGTTCGTCCAAATCCCGCGCCACCGACGACAGGTTCCGCAATTGATTAGCCAGGGTCTCCGCCCCGGACACGACCAAACTCTGCAGGTTCACATCCGTCGGCGTGGCCGCCAGTTGATTAAGTGAATTGAAAAAATTGTCCATGGCCGAGCTGAGTCCCGAGGTGGTCAACTCCGCAAAAGAGCTTTCCATCGTCGTCAGGGCTTCCAGCTCCTTCTGGATCTGGGCCATGTCCGATTCATGGCTGACAATCTCCCCATCCAGCAGTTTGTCGATCATTCGCTGGATCCCCGCGACGGACACACCCTGGCCGATCTGTTGACCGCCCGTATAGGCATCCTCGGCCGGACGAAGGTCCACTGTCTGGCGGTGATACCCTTCCGTCGCTCCGTTGGCCAGGTTGTTGCCAACCACATCCAATGCCAACTGGGCTGCATGAAGCCCGCTGATCCCGATTTCATATCCGGCCATGTGCCATCTCCATTATCATCGGCCGCCAATCACATCTGTACGCTCACCAGCCGGTCCTGGACCTGCCAACTCGACCGGCCCTGCGCGTTATAGGAATCCCCGACGCCCCCCAGCATCGCCCGCAGTAACATCCGGTTCAGCCGTGCACAATCCGTCAACAACAATCCCGTCAAGTGGTGCTCCATTTTCAATTGCCGCACCTGTTTGTACAATTGTTGCTGCCGATGCCGCAGCGGATCGCCCTGTTCGGCCGGCAACCCGCGGATCACCCGCGTCAGATTCAGTCGCTCCAGATCGCATCCGATCCAGTCGGCCAGTCGTTGGCGAAGGCGCTGCCTCCGTTGATCCAACGGCGAAAAGTCGCTCTGACGGGCCCCAATCCGGCTCAACAAATCCTGCAGGCCGGCCTCGTCCCGGCGGATCACGGCCGACCGCAGGTCGTCCAACTCCGTCAGGGTGCGTTCGACCCGCCGCTGTTCCTGATCCAGCACTGCGTTCAGTTCCGCCAGCAAGCCCGCATCCAGTTCGATCTGAGTCATCGTCATATCCGTTCATCCAGTCCCGGATTGCCATCCGTCTCCGGTTCAATCGATCCGGCCTTCTGCTGCCGGGACATCATTGAATACAGGTCCTTCCACATTCCGATGCCCCCCTCATCGCCGACCGCCTGCGCCATGAACGACCAGTACATCCCTTGGATCTGTTCCGACGACGAATCCTCATGCTCGTCATCCGGGACGGTATCCTTCATCACGCTCATCACCTGGTGCACGAACACAGACTCGAAATCGTGGGCTACTTTCTTGAGCTTTTCCTGTTGGGCGGTCCCCGCCGCCGCCTTCGACGGTCCGGACGGTTCCATCCCCAATGTTAGCGGATTGATCGGCAGGGATGTCGGTTCCAGATTCATCTTTCCGGCTCCATTACATCGTTCTCAATTCCGCTTGCAGGGCCCCCGCCGCCCGCAGCGCATTGAAGATCGCAATCAGGTCTCGCGGAGTCGCCCCGATCATATTCAGGGCATCCACAAGTTCCGTCACGGTCACCACCTTGGGGACACGGATCAGATGCCCCTTTTCTTCGTCAACGGAAATGGAGGTATCCGGCACCACCACCGTCGTGGCATTCTCGGTCAAGGGAGCGACCGGCTGCGACACCAAACTCTGTTCCTTGACCTTGACCACCAGACTGCCCTGGGCAATCGCCGTCTCCGAGATTCCTACATGGCCCCCCGCCACGATCGTGCCCGTCTTTTCGTTGATCACCACTACCGCCGCCAGGTCCACCTCCACATCCACTTCCAGGACCTTGCTGATAAATTGCAGTTCTTGCCCCGGATTCACTTCTTTTGGAATTCGCACCCTCACCGATCCCGGATCTTCCACAAGCACACAACCCGCAACGAATGCGTCGATCCCTTCCTGGATACGCTGTGCCGTCGTCAGATCGGGATTTCGCAGGGTCAGGGTGAAATGCCGCTGGCCCCCTATCATTTCGATCACCGTCGATCGTTCCGACCGTTCGACATGCGCCCCATTGGGAATCCGTCCCGAGGTCGGGTGGTTCTTGGCCATCTTGCTACCCGTCTGTCCTTCGACCGTCCACGAGGCCGTCGAGATCGCGCCCGCCCGGGCTACCGCGTACACCTGTCCGTCGAGTCCTTTCAACTCCGTCGCCAGCAGGATCCCTCCTTGCAGACCCTTGGCGTCTCCCAATGTCGAGACATTGATATCAATCGTCGTTCCTTCCCGATCATACGGCCCTAACTCCGCCGTTACCGCTACCAAGGCGATACTCCCGCTGGCCAGCAGGCTCGGTGTAAAGGTCAGCCCGTCCTCCCTCCGCAACAGACTGGCCAGGGCCTGGGCGCTGGGCAGCTTCGAATCCCCGGTGTTATTCAGGCCTACCACCAGTCCCGTTCCCATCAACGGGTTCCCGCGTTCGCCATAGATGGTTGCGATATCCTTGATCCTGGCCGCCTCAATCGGGGCAAGGATCATCAGGTATCCCACCAGAAGTATGATCGTATGTCTCATCGTCTGCCTTCCCTATCAGAATGGCCACAGGAAATCCACAATCTTGCCCAGCCAGCCCGGCTCGTTATAGCTCTTGGTCACGCCATCGTTGATCGAAATCAACTTGAAATTCGCCACCTGTTCGCTGCGAATCGAGTTGTCGAACAGAATATCCCGGGGCTGCACGATTCCGCTGGCCTGGATGATCTGTTTGTCGCCCCCGGACTCGCGCTCCCGCGTTCCCATCACCACCAGAGTCCCGTTGGGATTGACATCGATCACTATTACCGTAATCCGGTCCTCGAATTTTCGCTCGTCCTTGTAATCGCTCTTGCCGGTTAGCGACTTTGAGGATTCGGCCTGAAATTTCAAACTGGGAATAGATGTGATGATGCTTCCGACCTGGACATCTTTTCCGTTGAAATTCACATCATTGGAAGTCGTTTTCTGCAAGTCCCGATTGACCTTGTTATCAACCTTGCTGTTCTCGCTAATAATGATCGTCAGCACATCACCAACCTTGCCGGCCTTATCGTCGGAAAACACGCCCTTGGCTGTCTGATTTTTTTTGGCATAGATCGATCCCGCCGTCGCATTCGCAGCAAGAATCATTCCCGCCACACACACCGCCAGTATCCATGGTCCGCGTTTCATAACTGGATCCCTTCATGATAGGGTTCGAGGGTCCCATCCGGCCGTACTCTGGCCTTGATGACCCGCGAATCCTTGTCTGATCCCATCTTTACCGAAATGAACTCCCCGACCTTACCGTCGCCCTGGGCCTCGCCCAGCGAGGAAATCAACAGCCGTCCCGTTTCCAATTTGACCACCACCATCTGCCGTCGTCGAACCAGGATCGGCGCCTCGACCGGCGCTAACCGCTGGGGTTCGATCTCCGCCCCTTTGACCACCCGCTGCTGCGTCAGCATCCCGTAGGGAGCCGTCCATCCCGCCGGCTCCGGTTCGTTGGATTCCCCCGTTTCGATGGACACATTTCCGCTGGTCAACTGTACCCCTGCGGCCAGGTCTTCGGCGGCCACCGCTCGATGACGAAGGTATTTCACGCCAAACAGGATGTCCTGTTGCGCAATCACCTTGTCCTTCTCCACCGCTTCCACGCATACCCGTGCCAGTCCGCCCTGAATGGGTCCTGTTAACCGCGGGTTCAATTCCACCATATGTCCGGCCTCCAATGCAATCGGCCTGGGCGTTCGGATCAAAACGATCTTGCTCGGCGCGGGATTTAATCCCTTCAGCATCGCCAGTGCGACACTCGCCAGCCGATCACTGCCGAGGTTTCGCTCGTTTCGCCGAACGCTGACCTTTTCGGCGCCTCGCAGCGTAACCTGATCCGACGCGATACCACAGGACGCCAATCGGCTGATCACCGTCGGACGGTCCAGGACGATCTGCTGTCCGATAACGCTGAACCGGCCCAGACTCACCGCCCGGGCCTGGGCCGCCAATGTCTCGTCTCCCCGCACGATGCCGATCTGTTCCAGCGTGATCGTCTCGGATTCCACCGTCGGGGCCGGCAGAAGATATACCTGCAAATCGTCCTTCCCCGGCGCCGCGCCGGCTGCTGCGAGAATCCATAGCAGAGCCAGCGGCGCCATCCGCCCAACCGTGTGTCGTATCTGTCGCTGTTTCATATTCAAACCTCTTACCGAAGGAGCGTACCCAACTGGGTCAGCATGTTGTCGCCCGCCCGGATGACTTTCGAGTTGATCTCGTACCCTCGCTGGGCCGTAATCAGATTCACCAGTTCGCTAACCATCTGGACATTGGACTTTTCCACATACTTGGACAAAATACTGCCATATCCCTGTTGCCCCGGCGTCCCGGCCGTTGCCGTGCCGCTGGCCTCCGTCTCTCGATACAGATTGCCTCCTTCCGAACTCAATCCCGCTGAATTTTGAAATCGATACAATTGAAGGTTACCCAGCACCTGATTGCCGGTGGGGGTTTGCGCGTTGACTGTCCCATCGCCCGCGATATCGACCGAGATCGCATCTGCCGGAATCGTGATCGCCGGACTGATCGGATACCCGCTGGCCGTCACGATTTTCCCGTTGGCGTCTTTTTGCAACGATCCGTCCCGCGTGTAGCGCTTCTCGCCGCTACCGGGCAATGTCACCTCCAGAAAACCATCTCCCTGGATCGCTATATCCAACTCGTTGTCAGTTCGCTGCAGTTCGCCCATCGAAAAGACCTTGGTCGTCGCCGACGGTTGCACGCCGCTGCCGATCTCCAGACCGCTGGGCGCCTTGATCCCGCTGGCGACTTCACGGTCCGCCTCCCGCATCTTCAGGTATAACAGATCCTGAAAATTCATCATCGACCGCTTGAAACCCGTCGTGTTCACGTTCGCCAGGTTGTTCGCGATGGAATCCACCATCATCTGCTGGGCATCCATGCCCGTCGCCGCCGTCGCAAAAGCCCTGATCATGCCTTGTCTCCTGAATCGATTACCCGTTGGCCGCCGTCATGATCGCCCGGGTATAGTCCTGCCGCTTGCGCAGGACATTCATATTCGTCTCATACATCCGCGCCACCACCATCAGGTTCACCATCTCCTCCACCGATCGAACATTCGAGGCCTCCTGGTATCCCTGATGTACCACGGAATTCGCCACCGGCACTGGGACCGCATCCGCCGGAGCCGAAAAACAATTGAATCCCTTCGCCGTCAGCCGGCTTTCGCTGGCCCCGAAATCCACCACCCGAATCCGTCCCAGCGTCGTGTCCCCGAATCGCAGGGCGCCATCCGGCGAAATCGAAATCGACTGCTCGCTGACCGTCGCCGGAATCATGATCGGTCCGTCCGCACCCGCCACATTTCGTCCATTCATGTCCACCAACCTCCCGTCCCGCTGGATCTGGAAGGCGCCGTTGCGCGTATAGAGAGGTCCTTCCGGCGTTTCCACCACGAAAAAACCCTTCCCCTGGATCGCCAGATCCAGCGTACGGTCCGTCTTGATCATCTGACCCTGGCTGAAATCCCGAGTGCTGATTGCCTGAATTGTGCCGTCTGCCGGCAGGGTTTCCGGCGCCTCCGACATCCGCGACAACAGCTCCTGGCTGAAACTGTTCAGGGTCCGCTTGTACCCGGCCGTGCTCATGTTCGCCAGATTCTGTGCGACCGTCTCATACTCCTGCGTCAGCGCCTGGATATTGGAACTGAGACCTTCAAGGGAATCAGCCATGCTGCTGCCCTCCGTCCGCCACAACCGTTTCCGGTCGTATCGAATTCACTTTCCGCATCTGCGAATCCCTTCGGATGGCAATCGCGTTGGTCGTGCGGATGAGTTCATTGACCGTCGCATCATCGAGTCCGATCAACTCCACGCCAATCGATTGGTCCTGGGCGGTTTCCCGAAGCCCCCGAACTTCGGCCACATCCTGAATCGTCTTGCCCGGTTCCAGCTCGAAAACCACCAGCAACCGTTGTCCGTGTTCGGCCGTCAGCCCGGTATGAATCCGAAGCCCCGGCCCGGATATTTCCGTAATCGTCGCCGGGACAAACAGCGGCCCCGCGATTCGCCCCGGCCCCTCGGGTCTCTGCGTCGGAAACATCGCCACCTGCGCCGGCAATTCGACCGGCACGCGCAGGAACCGTCGTCGGTTCAGATATCGAACCGACTCGGCGTGATTCAATTCCAATCCCTCGGATCCGCACACCATGGTCAGCGCATCGAACTCGTAGGTCGAGGTTCCCAGTCGGTATCGGACATTCCAGTGTTCCCCCGGCGGACACGATACGGGAATTTCCGGCCGCAGCACCAGTTCAAACTCGTCGTTCTGGATAACGACCGCGTCCACGCGAGACCCTGCGGACCGCGTGGACAAGGCGATGGATACCGTTTTCCCCACCGGGATATCCCGGCTGCTCAGACCCGGGTCGCGCCCTCGGCGGACCGGAATGCCTCCGGATCCTTTTTGATACCCGAGTTTCTGTTTGATTTGTCCGATCAGGACATTCATTTTCTTGCGCTCGATCACATTGTGCCCGGAAGTGAAAAAGTCCTGCATCAGTTTCGACGCGCCCCGCATGAACAATTCCAACTGGAAAAAGATATCCTCCGTCCGGCCGGATCCCGACTTCGTGGCGATCGCCGCCAGGATCTCCCGCTGCTGCGCCGTCAGGCCGCGCTGATCGCACAGAAAGATGAACTGTTCTTTATGCTGCCGCTTGCCCTGGACCGTTCGTTTCCGTCGCACTGCAAACAGCGAAATCAGGAGTATCACGATTAGCAGGATTCCCCCCCAGATGAACCCGGGATGGGTCACAAATTCCCTCATGGAATCCGGAATCGGATGATGGCTGTTGAGCCCCCGCATCGCCGTGAACCGTTCCAACGGCGTTAGCGCCAATCCACCGGTCATCAAGATGGCTTCAACCGCTATCGACATACTCACTTGGCGTTCCTACCATCATTTACCGAATCAGATTCGTCAGTTCGGATAGAATCGCTTCGGCTACGCGGATCGTCCGGGCATTGGCCTGATACCCGTTCTGCGCCTGCATCATATTGACGAATTCCGTCGCGATATCCACATTCGACTTTTCCAGACTCTGCCCCTTGATCACCCCGGCCCCGCCGGTCGCCGCCGTCGTCCCGATCGGCTCGCCCGAGTTCGCCGAAGGCAGGAAGTATCCGTTCCCGACCGCCTCCAGACCTCCGGCATTCTGGAAGACCCCGATCTGCAACGCCGCGACATTCCGCTTCACGCCGTTGGTAAAGGTTCCCAGGACCATCCCGCTCTGGTCGATCGTCACGCTGGACAGGGCTCCCGCCTCGTATCCATTCTGGGACAAGGCATTGGCGCTGGATTGCTCGCTGTAGAATTGCGTCAGGCCCGTGAACTCCCCTTCCTTGCCCAGATCGAAAGTTATGTTTTGCGTACCCGGGATATTGCCAAACTGGACCCCGATCGTCAGGGGTTCGGCCGCATTGGCCAGTCCCGCATACGAACCATCCGAGTTGAACTGTATCCCCGATATCCTGCGGTTGAAAGTCCCGGAATTCAGATCATAACTGCCCCAACTCGCCGCGCTTTCGCCGGAAATGCTCGGAATCACCATATCCCAGGTATTCGTGGTATCCGTCTTGACCAGATAACCCGACAGCACATGCGGCTCGCCCATAGAATCATAGACATTGATGTTGAAGGCCTTGCTGTCATTGCCGCCCGGGGTTGTCAGATTGAAAAAGGTCGGAACAGTCAGCCGGTCCGCTCCGTCCGGAACATAACTCATGGCCGTAATCTGGGCCTGGCTGTACCCCCCATTGTCGTCGGTGATGACGATCTTGCCGTCCGAATTGACAGTCGCTGTCGAGTTATCATACAAGGCCGTAATTTGATCCAAAACATCCTGCACGGTATTGCCCGCGCCGGATGCCGCTCCCGTCCAGGTCACATCCTGGTTGGTAAAGACCGTTCCATCCTCTTTCACACCCGAAATCCGCAGTGTCCCCGTATCCCCCACCGTCAGCCCCGTCGTCCACTGACCCAAATCCGACATGCAGGTGGCCGCCGTTACCGGGGTACCGCTGCTGGCGGTAAAGGCCGTATTGGCCGTCAGCTTGTTATAGGTCACTTCGTTGGCCGACGCCGACGACCGCAGGTTTCCATTCATGGAAATCGCCGATGTCGCGCTGGCCGGCATCGAGGCATCCCACGGAATATGAATGCTCGAATTCCCGGTCGTCTGGAATCCATCCGCTTCCCCTTCCGCTCCAAGTCGCTGGACTTTATATCCGGTTGCCGGGTCCACCAGGGTGTTGTCGGAATCCACCGCGAACGATCCGCGGCGGGTATAGACATTCTGGGCGCCGTCGTTGAGCACGAAATATCCCTGCCCGTCGATCGCGACATCCAGGTCCTGGCCCGTCGCGTACAGGTTTCCCTGGCTCATATTCCGCGACACGGCCGAAATCCCCACGCCGCTGCCGGCCTGTTGCGGGTTCGTTCCGCCCAGGGCGCCCGTCGGTCCGCTGGCCTTCTTGATCGTCTGGCTGAGTAACTCGGCGAAGGTAATGTTGCTCGCTTTGTATCCCACCGTGTTCACATTCGCCAGGTTATTACCCGCCACATCCAACATCGCCTCGTGGGCTTTAAGGCCTGATACCCCGGCCGCCAATGCAGAACCCATATGTGTCTCCTTGTATCGGTGCTCGTGCGGTTTACAGTGACGCGATCTCCACGATCTGTTCCAGTTTCACCGGCACCACCGACTCGGTCGTGTTGCCATCGGTTTGCGTTTTCACCCGAACGTCCAGCACCGGCTGATTTTGTTCAAAATGCAGTTTTTCCGCCTTGCCCTGCAAGGTCGTTCCGTCAGTCACCGGTGTAAACGACACATTCTGACCCAGCAGCGACTTGGCAAACTCGTACTGGGCCACCATCATCGCCCCGGCAAAACTCGTATTCAATTTGCCGATCGTGTCGTTGATCGTCAGCAGATTCGTATTCATCGACTCCGACTGTTCCAGTTGGGAAAATTGCGCCATCTGGGCCGCCATCTGCTGATTGTTCATTGGCTCCAGCGGATTCTGGTTGCGCATTTCCTCGATCATCAGATTCATGAAATCAATCTTCTGCTGACTGGCGCTCTTCGTATCGCTGATGACGGTTGACATATCATCTCTCCGGCAATAGTCACGATCGGGTCCACCGTGGACACGATCACCTGACAACCGAAGGAGCAACGACCGTGCCATCGCCTTCGGAATCGTTCACCCGGATTGCCATAGCATCATTGCTGACAACGGGTTACAAAATTCGCAATCGCTTCGACACCCGGCTTGTCCACGGGTCGATTTCATTCCCGCGCGGTCAAAAACTTCCCATCTCCGGAACCTTTTCTTCCTTCGCGCCACATGTCCCTGACACAAGGTTCAAGGTCCGATAACGAAATGGGGTTGCCCAATGTCCCAAAACCCTTTCGTCCTCGCGACTCTGTGAAGCTATTTATCCGACCGTCCCATAAAAAATTAAAGTTTCATTTCCTTCCCGGTCGAACAATAGGGCAATTGCTTCCCGAATATTTTCTTTGCGTTGGATAGTACCGGCTGCGAGATTTAATTGATGACGACTTGGAATACGATCCTCGTGATTGGAAAAAATCCAAAGATCCAGGACTTTCTGCGCCCCCGGTGCGAACAGCTCTTTTCCGTTGACGAACTCCGTGAACTGAACGACTGCCTCTCGTCCGTTGAACCCGACTGTATCATCTTTGACGAACACATCCCCCACGCACCCCTTTGCGATTATCTTCGACAGCAGAGCTCCAGTCTCACTGTTCCCATCCTCGTCATTCGCAACGCCGAACAGCTTAGGTCTTCCGATGATCTTCTTCAGTGCGGCGCGGTCTGTTGTTTGGATATCGAATTCGTCGATCGTTTCGAACGGCTCCGTCGTCCTGCAATTCCAGTTCCGCCCCCAACGATTATGCGCGACCAGAAATACTTTTCCGAGGACTGTCCTTCCAGCGCAACCATCGTTGGTCGCAGCCCATCAATGCTGAAAACGCTGAAAATTATCCGTTTGGTCGCCCGAAGCACCTGCAATCCGGTCCTCATCGTCGGCGAAACCGGAACCGGAAAAGAGTTGGCCGCCCGCGCGGTTCATGTCCTCCGTCACGGACCCGACAAGCGATTCGTCGCTTTGAATTGCGCCGCCCTGACCGCCACTCTGCTCGAAAGCGAACTCTTCGGCCATGTCAAGGGCGCCTTCACCAGCGCCGACCGAGACAAGATCGGTCTGCTCGAATTGGCCGAGGATGGAACCATTTTCCTCGACGAAATCAGCGAAATGCCCATCGACCTGCAGGCCAAGCTCCTCCGCGTCGTCCAAGAACGCAACTTTCGCAAGGTCGGAGGCGTCAAGGACATCACCTGCCGCGCCACAATCATCACCTCCAGCAACCGGAACCTCCACAAGACCGTCGAGGAAAACAAATTCCGCCGCGATCTCTACTACCGCCT
>PMBP01000337.1 GCA_003152975.1 Phycisphaerales bacterium
TTCAGGCAGGGGATTTTAAGTCCCCAGCGTCTGCCATTCCGCCACCCGGCCCAGTTTCACGCGTCAACCCAGACCGAACCAGCCATCGAAGCATTCCCCGCCCTGTCGAACGGTCACTTTCACGAACCCCATTCGACTTGGGTTCAGGGAATCTCCGCCGAACCATGTCAAAGCTGAAATTATAGAAACGCCCCCCGCCTTTGCAAGGATAATAAAGGATTGTTATAGGGAACTTTAAATTCTGGATATTGTGAAATTAAGAACAATATATTAAGATGACCCGTTTTCAGGGGTTGCATCATAACCGATGTTCGATCAAGACATTATTGCCCATTCTTTCGGGGGTTCAACAGCAGGGAGGATGCGGCGGATCTGCGTTTGCTGTTGATGACGCGGCGAAAGCGGAAGCGGTAGCCATCGACGAATTGGAGGAACCATCGAAATCCTCGTAAGGAGCGGAGCTTGCGGTACAGGGTACGGCTCAGGACCCTCCGGCGGGCGGTGCGGCCGAGTTTGCGAATGGCGGCGTTGTCGGGATGATCGGCCAGGGCCTTTTCGACACTCCGGGCGGCGGCACAAAACTTGTACATGCTCAGGTTCAGGCGGGCGGCGTCGGCGGCCAGTTCGGGGGAAGTGTCGCCGAGGCGCCGGGCGTGTTCGAGAAACTGCAGGGCTCCGGTGTAATCCTTCCGCTGGGCCAGGATCCGGCCCAGGCACGCGAAGGCCTGTGTGTTCTGGTTGTCCTCGTCCACGACCCGGAGAAAACATTCGGTGGCGGGATCGAGTTCGCCCAGCTCCATGAACATTTGGCCCATCGTCAGCAGGACCTCGGACTCGTTGATGTTCAGGGAATATTCATTCTTTAATTGCTTGATCGCCTCCTTCGCGTCGCCGGTTTGGATGGCCAGTTGCGCCAGGCGAAAGGCGGGGCCGGGCAGGCGATTGTCGCCCTGCAGGGCCGAGGCGAACCATAGCCGCGCGGCCTGGAAGTCGGCCTGTTTCATCGCGATCTCGCCGAGGTAAAATTTGGCGGGGGCAAAGTCGGGGCTCAGTTCCAGGCAGCGGTTGAATTTTTCTTTGGCGGCATCGATGCGGCCGGATTTAAGGAGGAAGATACCAAACTCGAGGATCACATCGGTATCGCCGGGATTGACGCGGAGTTCGGCGAGGAAAAATTTCTGGGCGTTGTCGCCGTCGCCGTCGGCCCAGTGCGCCTGCGCGATGCGGTAGTAGATCTGGGGATGGGTCGGTTCCAGTTGCGCGGTCCGCTGCCAGCACCAGATGGCGCGCTTGTAGTTTTGCCGCGAGAAGAGGGAATTCCCGATATTGTAGAAGCAAATTGGGCAGTCGGGATTGATGAGTTGGGCGAGGTAGAACATTTCCTCGGCCTTGTCGTGCTGGTCGAGTTCGGTGTAGGCGATGATGCGATTGCAGTAGGCCGGCTCAAAGGCGGGGGCGACGGCCTGGATGTGCTCGAAGGTCCGCAGGGCCCGCTCGTACTGGCCGGTGCGGGTGTAATCAACAGCCAGCGAGTTGAGGATTTCGGGGTCGTCGGGCGACAGCTCCAGGGCCTGCTCGAAGGACTCGATCGCCTCGAGATAGCGTTCCATGGCGTCCAGGGTCAGGCCTTTGTTGAACAGCCAGGCGCTGTTGCTGGGATTGATCTCGATGGCCTCTTCCAGTTGGGTCAAGGCCATGTCCATCTGCCCGTTTTCGTACATCTCAAAGGCCATACCGGCCATGCGATCCGCGTCGTCCCACGGATTGAAATCGGTCGTATCGAACATCGTGTACCTTCGGTTAAGTCGTTTTGGGCTTAGCCAAATCCTTACGGATAATCCCTCCGCCGGTTCCTTCCGCCGGATTCATCCAGCGTATCGGCATTTTTTCGGGGGGGCTTTGCGACCAAATGGACGGCGGGCGAATTTGGGGAGGGGGCAAGATTTTTCTGGTTTTTCGGGTCTAAGCCCTTATAATGACTCGTCTTAGAGAATGAAGGCCCGCGGATGGCACAGCCGGAATCGGTTGTATTACTGGTTTGCCTCCGGAAGGTCCGATAAGCCGCGTTTTGTTCGTCGCGCGATACGAAGATTTGGGAGTCCGATCATGAAGGAATTCAAAGGTCAACTGGTCGCCGGCAAGTTCCGGTATGCCATCGTGGTCAGCCGTTTCAACGAGTTCATCACCGGCAAGCTGTTGTCCGGGGCGATTGACTGCCTGCAGCGGCACGGCGCCAAGGACGACCAGATCGCTGTGGTGTGGGTTCCCGGCTCGATCGAGATCACCGTCGCGGCCAAGAAGCTGGCCGGGGGCGGCAAATATCACGCGGTGATTTGCCTGGGCGCGGTGATTCGCGGACAGACCGGTCACTACGAATATGTGTGCCAGCAGGTGTCGCGCGGCATCGGGCAGGTGAATTACGAAACCGGCGTGCCGACGATCTTCGGCGTGCTGACCTGCGAAACGATCGAACAAGCCATCGAGCGGGCGGGCTCCAAGCAGGGCAACGCCGGGGCCAGCGCCGCGATGTCGGCGATGGAGATGGCCAACCTGCTCGAACAGCTTGACTAACCGCCGGCCTTTGCCCATCAGGGACGATTCAAACGGGAGTCGCATTTGAGTTCCTCCGCTCTTTTTGATCATGCAGACCGCCCGCCGGACGAGCCCAAGCCGTCCATGGATCGCCGTTCCCGCGCCCGCGAACTGGCGATGCAGGCGCTGTTTCAACTCGATGTGCAGGGCGAGATGGCGCTGGTGGATCTGCGGAGTTTCTTTATCGAATCCGGCGAGGACGACATGACCCGCCAGATGGCCGAGGACTGGGCCCTCGGCACCTGGAAGAACCTTGCGGTCTGCGACGAGATGATCCAGAAGGCCGCGATTCGCTGGGAACTGTCGCGGTTGTCGAGCGTCGATCGCTGCATCCTGCGGCTGGCGGTGTACCAGCTTCGCCTATGCCCCGACATTCCGGGCAAGGTCATTCTCAACGAGGCAATCGAACTGGCCAAGAAATTCAGCGGCGATCAGTCGCCGCGATTCGTCAACGGCGTGCTCGACGCGATCCACAAAATTCTGCGGCCGGACTCGGCGAGAGGCAAGCCGTGAGAACGCTGGCCGTGCTGAACCAGAAGGGCGGCGTCGGCAAAACCACGACGGTCGCCAATGTGGCCGCGGGACTGGCCGCCGGCGGGCAACGGGTCCTGGCGATTGATCTGGACCCGCAGGCCCACTTGACGATTCACCTGGGGACTGATCCGCGGCAGATCATGCGCGGATCCTACCGGGTGCTCACGGCGTCGGCGCCCATCGCGGAGGCGGCCGTACAGGTTCGCGAGAATCT
Source organism: Phycisphaerales bacterium (assembly GCA_003152975.1). Taxonomy (GTDB): domain Bacteria; phylum Planctomycetota; class Phycisphaerae; order Sedimentisphaerales; family Anaerohalosphaeraceae; genus FEN-1350. Next base: position 3,341 of record PMBP01000337.1, read on the forward strand.
GTGGCTGGTCGGGGCCAGCGTGGATCTGGTCGGGGCCGAGAGCGAACTGGTCAGCGTGGTCGGACGCGAAATTATTCTTCGCGAGGCCTTGGAGTCGGTGGCCGATCGCTTCGATTATTTGTTGATCGATTGTCCGCCCTCGCTGGGGCTGCTGACGCTCAACGCGCTGGTCGCCGCGGACGCGGTGCTGATTCCGCTGCACTGCGAGTATTTCGCGCTCGAAGGCCTGGCCGATCTCGTGGGCACGATGCGCCGCGTGCGCGCCTCGCTCAACCCGACGCTCGACATCGAGGGCGTGCTGTTGACGATGTACGACGAGCGCACGAATCTCGGCCAGCAGGTGGCGGCCGACGTGCGTCAGTTCTTCAAAGAGAAAGTGTTCCGCACGGTGATTCCGCGCAACGTGCGCCTGGGCGAGGCGCCGAGCCACGGCTTGCCCGTGCTGCTGTACGACGCGAAATCACGCGGGGCGGACGCGTACGTCGCGCTCGCGCGTGAAGTGCTCGAACGGGCCGCGCCACCTGCGGCATAACAGGCTAAGTATGGACAAACGCCCCGCACTCGGAAAGGGATTGAGCGCGCTCATTCCTGATGCACCAGAGCCATCAGGCGCGCTGACCGAGATCGAGATCGATCGTCTGTCGCCGAACGACTTCCAGCCGCGGCTCCATGTCGACGAGGCCCGCCTCGAGGAGCTGACGCAGTCGATCAAGTCGAACGGCATCATCCAGCCGATCGTCGTCCGTCAAGTCGGCGATCGCTTCCAGATTATCGCTGGCGAGCGCCGGTGGCGGGCGGCCAAACGCGCGGGCCTTCTACGCGTGCCGGTCTCGGTCCGCACGGTCGCGCCGGGCGGCGCGCAGTCGCTGCTCGAGATGGCGCTCATCGAAAACATCCAGCGCGAGGACTTGAATCCCATCGAGGCCGCCAACGCCTTCGCGCGCCTGGG
>PMBP01000375.1 GCA_003152975.1 Phycisphaerales bacterium
TCAAGCCCCACATGTCGTACGCAACACAGGAGCCAGAAAAATCCTTGTGAGCTATGTAAATTCGTATACCCTGATTTTACGCGATTTCGTGGGTGTTGTCAACGAAAAACAGGAGACGCGATGAATGACCTGTTCGTTTCCTCGATAACCATTCCCGTGTTACGAGCACGGCTCATCACGACCACCAACAGCTTCTTGGCGGTCTGAATCCTTTCGTCTTTCCTCTGGGCGGTGGCGTTGGCCACGCTGAACTGATTCTCGGGCGTGATGATGAAATCGTCGAACTCGCGGCTTTTGCCCCCTGCCAAGCCGACCACCGCCTTGGTTGTAGGGTCTCAAAACGAATTTGACATATGTTCTTGTTCATAAAGGATTACGGCCGGATTCATGGCTATCTGGTCGATCTGGGATTCCTGGTCAGCAGGTCCACGGTCCAGCGGATCCTGCTGGATCACGGCTATCACCCGGAATCCCAGATGATGAAAAAGACTGGAATGGATGACAATGCCGATTCGCCTGTCCATGCGATTGACCAAAACCTGTCAAAACCTCTCAAGACCCCTCACGAATCCGCAAAAGCGAACCATACCTTGAATGCGTCAAACCCCTTTATTTCAAGGGATACCCGCGATATTCAGGACAAATCGGATATTGTGGATAATTGGAGGCGGGGGGATTTGAAATAAAATGCCAGATACATAAGTGCTTATATGGAAAGCAGTTATATCTCGATGAAATTAATATAAAGGCACCTCAAAATTACCCATTTCTGTTGACATTGGGTTCATAGTGGTTATACTTGGTCCAACGGATCATGTTTGACCGATACACGGCACCCAGCGCATTTTAATTTGAAGCGCAACACACGACAAGACATTCAGCCCGCCCTCGGCGGGCTGAAAAGTTCTCTTTTTGTTGCGCTTCAAATTAAAATGTGCCTCCAAACCAAACTTGGTGTAATGCCTTACGGTTTCGTATCAAGAGTTTTCAGCCAGCCGATGGCCGAGCGCGGAGTGCGAAATACGGTTCCGTGCCGAGGATTTGGCGGGAGTTTCAACTCGGCCGTCCGGTCGGTCCAGGTCTTGAGGTCGGACGAAACCGCCAGGGAATAGTGCCCGTTGGCGAAGGCATCCCAGTAGAGAAACCACTGGTCCTTCCAGCGGATCAGCGTGGGGCCTTCGGCCAGCTCGCGGGGACGAATTGACGAGCCGGGTCCGGCGATCGGGTCGGTCGGCGGGGTCCACGGGGCGGAAAAGTCGGCCGGGGCGAAGGACAGGCGAAGGTTCTTGCCGCCGAGGGGAACTTCCTTTTCGTTCTTGAAGACCAGGATCCAGCGGCCTTCGGCGGGATCGGACTTACCCTGCGGGTCGAAGACCATCTGGCCGTCGATGCAGGTATAGCCGGGGTCGAAGAACAGCTTGGCGTCGGAGAACGATTGACCGTCGGTGGTGCGAATGCAGTACGCGCGGTGGTCGAGGGAGCCATCCTTGCCGTCGTTGGAGGTCGCGTCGCCGTCGCGGCTTTTGCGTTCGGTGGTCGTGGACCAGATAATGAGGAAGTTCTTGGCGACGGGGTCCCAATGGATTTCGGGGGCCCAGACATTGCGGGGCTGGTCTTCGGCGGCCAGCGTGGATGGGAACGGCTGGACCTTCCGCGGCTCGGACCAGCGGACCAAATCCTTCGAGGTCGCATAGGCGAAACAGTTGCCATTCCAGTTGGAGGTCCAGACGGCGTGGAAGAGGCCGTCGTGATAGACGATGGAGGGGTCGCGGGTCAGGTTCTGGCCGGGCCAGGGTGCGGGGGCAAAGACGGGCTTGTCGTCATTGAGGGCGACGAACCGCAGGCCGTCATCGCTATAGGCCAGGAAGGTTCCGGCCTGGCCGTTGTCGCGGAAAAAGGAAAGGACCAGGACCTTGTCGGAGGCGGCAGGCGGTTGACCGATAACAACTGATTCCCCGGCGGCCGCCATGGGTGCAAACACCCATGCAATAAGCGCGAATAAGCTGACGATCCAGATTCGGCTGTTCCGGTTTGTGTGTATAGTCATGCGATTGTCTCCGATAGATCATACTTGGAATTGTGAGTTTGAACGGTTCGACGCTTATTGTACTGACGGCGGTTTCCCGTGGCTATCCATTTTCCTCGGCACAACAGGGTCTTCCCCGGGAATCTGACTGCCTGCGTTTGATTTTACAGGTGTCAAAAGCCGATAATCCGTTAGGATTCAGGATGTAGGAGTTTGGACATAGAAGAGCCGCTGGTTGCCGGCGAGAAAATCTGAAGTTCGAAGATAGGGACAGAATGGGACAGGCGTATTCAACAGAGATCGTCAAGGAATTATCGGACTACCAGCAGAGCCTCGGCCTGCATCGGCCGGTTCGCGTGGGCCGGTATGAGGCGGGGGATGAGTTGTCCTACGAGGCGACCGAGGTCGCGGGAAAGGATACCGTCCGGGTCGGCGTGAAGATCGAGCGGTTTGTGGGCGGCGGATTTGCCGGGCAGGTGTATCAGGTCGCCGTAACGGGTATCAAGAAGGCCGGATCGGCGGTCGGGTCGTTTGCGGGGCTGGAGGTGGGCAAGCTTTATGCGATGAAGATCCTGATCCCGCCGAGCGGATTTTCGGTGTTGTTCCGCAATTTTGTCTATGCGCTGGGATTCCAGGGGCCGTTTCAGTTGCAGGTCAATCCGGCGGCGGCGCGGTCGGGAGCGCTGTGGCAGAAATTCATTCGGCGGGCGGCGAAGTTACGGTTCGGCCGGGAGGATGCGGTCAACGATATTCATGTGACCTTCGTTGATTCGTCGCTGGGTAGTTGCGGCGAGCTGAGCGACTGGGTGAGCGGGCGAACCTGGCGGCTGGAGGTCGATGAGCACTTGGATACGCTGAAGCGCTGGAAGAAGGGCCGGCCGATCGACCCGCAACGGCTGGGCTCGCCGGAGTTTCGGGCCAAGCACGACTTCATGCGGCGGTTCGTCGAGTTGCTGCACGAGATGGGCGCCCACGAATTCGCGCGGCAGTACGAGTGGAGCACCTGCAAGAGCCAGCCCAATTGCCTTAAGCGCCTCGACACGAATGACAATCCGGAAACCGGACTGATCGCGGTGGATTTTCGGGCGGGTCTGGCGCTGTTGCCGTATCTGCCGATGAGCCCGGGGGATTTCAAGCTCATTGGGCAGGGAGTGAAGCGCGGGTCGCTGGTGCAGTTTGACCGGGGCGATCTGGCAAAACTCGAGCGGTTTGTCGCGGCGCACAAAAACGACTTTGGCGATATGTTGCCGCTGCTATCCGAGCTGAAGGCGTGCGAAGAGGTGTATCGCAATTCGCTGCCGGATGTGACGCACAATGGCGTGCGGCTGCTGTACGACGGCAAGCTGTGGAAGACGATGCTGAGCAGCGCGGTAACGGGCTGGCGGGTGCGAAACCTGATCGACGGGCCGACGGAGCAACAGCTTCGCGGCTGCCCGGGACGAACGATGCTCTTTTTCGTGCTAGGCCTCTTGCCGTTTCTGGGGCGCGTGTTGCGGAAGTGCTGGGGGCGACCGGAATGGCGGCACCATTATGCGGCCATTTTAACCAAACCTGAGTATTTCGTTCGTGCCCTGCGGGGACATATCGCCAAGGTCGCAATTCGCTGGCTTCGAGCCGGCCGCGTCAATGACCAACAGGCCCAGCGGCTCGCCAAATCGATCCCGGCCTACGCGGGGCACTGGCTGTTGAGCTGGGTGACTCCGGCGGGGATTCACCGGTTCATCATGGACGGCCAGCGACGGCGGGAAGTGCTGTGGGGCCTGTTCGTACGGCCATTCAAATTATTCTTTATTTCGGCTTATCGAGAACAATGGATGCGGGATATGGTCGAGGAGGGACGCCGTAAGAATCTATTGGCCGATTCCGATGCCGATACGATTCTGGAACAATTAAAGGAACCGTACATCAAGACATATCTTCTCAGTCTTGTTGTTCATATAATGTTGGCACCGACTACCCATATTGTCGCTGGGATCGTCGGCTGGATTTACTGGATAAAGCATCCGGAGATGCCCAAAGCAGAGCGGAGCCTGATGGTCACGGCAATTTTCGCCCTCTTCCAATTGATCCCCATTTCTCCCGGTTCCATCGCGAGGGGTTTATATACATCCATCTTGGCGTTCGTGAAGAAAGATTATGCGAACTATAACATCGCTCTGTTCTTAAGTTTCTTCAAATACATCGGCTACCTGGCCTTTCCGATCCAGATGTCGTACCGGTATCCTATCATCGCTCGTTTCATGGCCAGCCACTGGGCGACCAACGCGGTGCATATCGTGCCGGTCTTCGGGGAGCGGGGAGCGCTGCTCGAGCACGCCGTGTTCTGCCTGTGCTACAACTGGCCGCTAACACTACGGCGGCGGATGCGGCGGCGTGCCGAGGTACGGCAACAATTGACGCCGCGATACTGGCATGTGGCGGCCTGTGCTATCTTGGCCGCGGGCGTCTGGTATGCCGCCGAGATGGCGCTGACGGGACAGATGGGCCAGTTACCAACCCTGCGTCATGTCTGGTATCTGACTTTGGGAATCCCCGCCCTGGTTGGGATCAGCATCACGATGTTCTCCGGCGGCGCCGCCCTCTGGCGGCGGGTGGTCTCAGCGACAGGCGGTGGATTTCTGCTGGCGGTCCTGAGCACAACAGCCACAGCTCTGCTCACGGCCGGGACATTCGAAGTACCCCTCAAAACGGTAATGTATGCCCTCGTTTGGAGGAGCTTTGCCTTTTCGCTGTTCGCCACGATTGCGGCGATCCTGACCGAGCTGTTCCTGCCGGACCCGGACCTGGTCCGTTGACAGACAGTCGATGATCCTTCCTTCTCAGATCAGAAGCCGGCGTGCTCGGTGCGGGCGATGAT
>PMBP01000241.1 GCA_003152975.1 Phycisphaerales bacterium
CCGCAGCAGCCGCCGATGATGTTGGCTCCGGCCTCGACCAACTCTATCACTCGCGAAGCCGTCTGTTCGGGCGTCTCCTTGAACACCGTCTTGTCGCCTTCGAGCACCGGCAGTCCCGCGTTGGGCTGGATGAGGATCGGTGTGCTCGGCAAGGCGGCGCGCATCTGCCGCGTGATTTCGATCATCTTCTCGATACCATTGCCGCAATTGGCGCCGACGACGTCGGCTCCGGCCGCGGCAGCTTCTCGTGCGGCGCGCTCCGGGGTCACGCCCATCATGGTACGAAAACCCTCTGGGGCCGGATCGTAGGCGAACGAACAGAGAATCGGCAACCGGCAGACCGATCGGGCGGCCTGGACGGCCAGGAGCATCTCGTCGATCGCGGTCATGGTTTCAATGATAATGCCGTCCACGCCACCGGCAACCAATCCGCGGGCCTGATCGGCGAAGGCAGTCCGGAGCGTATCGGGTTTGATAGAACCGACGGGCTCGAGGAAATCGCCGCAGGGGCCGATATCGCCGAGGACATAGCGGTCCTGGCCGGCGGCACGACGGGCGATCTCTCCGGCAGCGCGATTGATCTCGGCGGCGTTGGCGGACAGGCCATGGCGGGCCAGGGTGACGGCATTGGCGCCGAACGAGTTGGTCAGGACCGCGTCACAACCGGCGTCGAAGTAGCGGCGGTGAATCCGCTCGACAATTTCTGGGGACTTGAGGTTGACGGCATCGTAACAACTCCCCGGCTGGACCCCTTCGGCCATGAGCTGGGTCCCCATCGCTCCATCGATGAAGAAGAACACCCCCGTATGTAATCGCTGGGACAGGTCGATCCTGGTCATGGCGGTTCCTTTCACGGTTTGGTTTCGACAAACTCGCAGGATTCGGACAGTTCGTACACATGGTCGAAACCCTGGGGCTGCGGGCGAGTGAAAAGCTTGCCCTTGAGCTGGGCCTCGGTGGGTTCGAAGATATCCAGATTCTGCAGGGTAAGGATGGCCGAGGCCTGTGAGTCCGGATCGATACCCTTGATGGTGATCGTCGCGGGGACACAGGGGCCCTTACCCGGTTCAGGATAATCCTGAAGGACAATGGCGATGACGACCTTACCCGCATCGAGGTATTCGATGCGGCCAATACGGCGATCGCAGGTCCCGACCGACAATCGCTTCTCCGGCCGCCCGGAAGCATCGTTACGGGTCAGAACATCCCATCCCGGTTCCCGGGAAAGGGACCATTGGCCGATCAGGTCATACAGTCCGCAGGCCTCCAGCAGTAAGGCAGGGTTAAGCCACAGGTGAGTCCGGCACACCATGAGGCGGTCCCGCTTGCCCCACCAGTAGGCGCTGATCTCTTTGGGCGGGGCCGCCAGCCAGAACTCGTCGGCGTTGGAACCCATGCGGATGGTTTCGCTGCCGAGGATATTACCGCGGAGGAAGAAACGATCCGGCGGAACAAACCGGATATCGATGGATGGATTTTCCTCGTGAAGTTTGTGGTCCGAGCCGATCCAGCGGATGCGGCAACTGCCGCCGCTGCTGAGCGGCACAACCGCGTCACGGATGGTTTGCAAATCGACGACAATCTCCGCCGCGGAGGCGATGCCGGGACATTGTTGGACGGGCTGCGGTTGGATAGGTGGAGCGCAGCCAAAACCGCTCAGCAGCCCCCCTGTCACTACGATGAACCAGAACGAGCCCGCCGATTGAGATCGGATCATAGTTCCACCTGCAGGATCTGGCCCATTTGGGAGGACAGTTGTTCGATCTGGTCCTCGGCCAAATGGGGGTTGACGACCTGGGCGGCGCGATCTTCGCCGGTAACGCGAAGGGTCCAGACCTCGCGGCCGTCGTCGGTGCGGCTGGAATCGTATTTCAGTTTTCGCTTTCGCATCAGGATCAGCATAAGAACAAAGCGGAAGGTGACCTTCTCCTTTTCGGTCTCTTCGGCCAAGCGGTCAAAGAAGGACACCAGCATCTCGTCGCTGACAAACAGGCGTTTCTTTTCGCGACCTTCGGGGATGCGGCTCTTCCAGAAACAATAGACGGCCGGTTTTTGCGATTCCCAAAAGGAAATCGAATAGTCCCTTCGCTCGAGACCTTGTTCGGTCTCGACGAGGGCCGCGTAATATTCGGCGCCCGGCGCAAAGGTCTCGCCGGTGCCACAGCACTGGCCGAGAGTTTTTTTGATTTCCCAATCCGTCGCCATGATGTCATTCCTCCGCGGCTGCGATCCGGGTTTCAAGATCCAGCCAGGGCCGCAGACCCTCGGATATTTTGGGGCCGATGCCTTTGACGGCTTGCAGGTCTTCAACCCGCTGAAAAACGATCGCGCCGGATTTTTGTTGTTGACGGAACTCCACAATCGCGGCGGCGCGGGCCGGACCGATATTCGGCAGGGTCATCAGCAATGACGCATCGGCGGTGTTGGGATTGATCCGGGAGACCAGGGGTTGGCGAATCGCAGTTCGGCCAGCACCCCACACCCCGACGGATAAACCCACCGCCGCAACGGCCGACAACGACAAGGCCACAATCATCGCCCTGCCGGGGACGCCGAGATGCTTGGATTTCAATTCACGCTGCATCGGGTTCTCCGGGACCCCTTTGACGATCAGGATTTGCGGTTCATGATGGCCTTCTGGAGCCGGGCGAGAACCAAAAGGGCTTTTTTGGGATCCAGTTTGGAACTAAGCAACCCGGCCGAGGGGATATCCATCGATGAGCTGTCGGCCAGATACGACCAGGTGATCGACTGGATGAAAGACTTGCCCAGAGCGATACGGTACAGTTGATCGACCCAATCGGCCTGGACATCCTGATCCCAAGGTCGATGCCAGGTCCCGCCGGACAAGCCCTCCTCATCGGTGACGGTTTCGGGAACTGCAAGGCCGGAGATGTGGACCGGCTTGGCCACCTGGGCGAAGCAGTCCAGCCGGGACGAAATCTGCATCTGNNAGCTGATGCCGCTCTGGATCAGCATATCCATATAGACCAGGGGCGGAATCGTGTTGCGATCGAAGGCGTAATATTCTCCCCAGGGATAGAGCAACTCAATCATCTTTTTGGAGTTGGCGTCGGCGGCGCGGGCGGCCAGGCAGGCGGTCCGGGTCATTTCGATGATCTGCTCGAAGCTGAAATCAAACTCGTTTTCCGCATGCAGGCCGCTGACCAGACGCCAGCTATGGATGTACTTGGCATAGCGGGAGACCATGCGCGAGACAAATCCGTAGGCGATTTCGCGGATCCGGCCGAATTCAAATTTCCCGTCGATCAACCAGGCGGGCAAATCGTCGCGGGAAAACCGCAGGAGCGGTCCCGCACAGACGGCCAGTCGCCGACCGGAAAGATGCTCGATGCAGCGATCAATGACGGAGAAATCGAATTGGCCCTGATGGGGTTCGATCTGCGCCCAGCGGATGGGAATGGTGACATTTCCGAACAGTTCCAGCAGGAGCCGTCGATACCCATCGTCGTCCAGCCAGACGGGGGCGATGGTGATGCCCAGACTGTGGCGACCCAGGCCCTTGCTTTTCAGGCGTGCGGACATTCCCAGATCGGCATTCCGGAGGGCAAGCTTCTCGGAATATTCCAAGGCCTTGCTGAGAGATTGATCGGCCAGCAAGGCCGCCCGAGCGGGATCGGAGATATGCTGCAGGGCCTCGACAAAGAGGGTCTGGGCCTCCTGTCCCAGGTCGGCGGAAGAACTGCCATCGTCAAACAACGACCAGTCTTCCCGCTTGAGGGTGATTTGCATCAGCCGAGCGCGGGCCAACTCCACATTGAGGATATAGGGCTCTTTCCGTTCCGGCAAACGGGTTGTCGGCAGAAGGACTCGGCCGCATCC
>PMBP01000480.1 GCA_003152975.1 Phycisphaerales bacterium
AACCGGTTCAACGGCTCGGCCAGCGTCGAGCTGAGACTCCGGGACGTTCGAATAGGCTGAAGTTCCCGCCTGAATCGGGGGCCTTTTGCACAACAGGGGAATCGGCATCGCGCGATGGTAAGTCATCCGCCGGAAAAACCGCATTGGGACGCTCGGGGTCTTTGATATCGTCCTGCCGCGAATCGTAGACTGTTAATAGAGCAAGACCGGCGTGCGTGAGGCACACCTGCCTATCAGTTCTTTGTTTCGGGAGGAGGTGCTGCGATGAGGGCGCGCATAATCCATCGAGGGGCGTTTACGCTGATCGAGTTGCTGGTCGTAGCGGCGATCATTATGGTTCTGGCATCGGCGCTGGTGGGCGTCGGACGACGGATGTTGACCCTCGCCCAGGTGAAACTGGCCCGATCGACGGTGGATGTCCTCGTGACGGCAGTCGAACAGTACCGAAGCGAACTGGACCGTTTTCCGATGGAGTATCTCAACTCGCGGCCGATACCCGTGCTTCCCGTGCCGGCGGCAACCTCCTCAGGACCAGACAAGCCCCCATTCGGTCAAGCGGATTTGATCGCCTATCTCAATGACAATCTCGGCCTGAACCGTACGATTCCGGCCGGGACGGTTACGATTCTTCCGCAAGATCCTGTTCGCGACGCATATGCCGTCAGCGAGTGCCTGTATTATTTTCTGTACCAGTGCCCGACCAGCCGACGGATGATCGACACCATTGCCGATAGCCAGAAGACAGCGCTGGATACCGATCGCAATCCGCGCCAAGCCGCATATAAAGATGCGGCGGGTAAGAATATGACAATTACGCTGATTCGTCTGATCGATCCGTGGGGAAGTCCTTTTCGGTATGAGTTCTGTCGGCCGACGGCGACTTATCCGAGCGTGCCGACCATGAGTTTTCCGCGGATCACCAGCGCCGGACCCGACCGACAGTTCGACACCACCGACGACCTGCGAAGCGATGAATAGAGTGCATTGTGCCCCCCGACAGGGGCCTACACGAGGAACGATTATGATCAACCGACGCATCGATCGAGAGCACGGCGGCTTTACGCTCATAGAGTTGCTGGTGGTCATCGCCATCATCTCCATGCTGGTGATGATTATGGCCTCGAGCCTGGGCAAGGTAATGAAGTCCGGCAAGGCCCTCAAGCAGAAATCCGTCCTGCATGCCCTCGAAGTGGGCCTGGAATTCTTCCACGATGAAAACGACGGCTATCCGCAGTCCAAGGTTGAATCCAGCGACGGCAAAGGCGCTTCCCCCCTGATCTGCGGCGCCCAGCACCTCGCCGAGGCCCTGCTCGGGCGGGATCAACGCGGTTTCGATCCGGTTAGCAAGTGGTATGCTCCCAAGCAGGACCCCGCCGTCAAGGAGTACCAGACGGATCCGACCAGTCTCAATCGCCGCAAGAAAATGTATGTGGAATTGAAGGATTCGGCCGTGGTGCTTCTCGAAAATCTCTACGACAGCTATAGCGGCAATGTCTATTCCTCCGACGGCACCGGCAAGATCCTCGCTCCCGTCATCACGGATATCTTCCGGCAAAGGCAAATCACCCTGCCCAGCGGCCAAAAGTATTATGTCGGCAATCCGATCCTCTACTACAAGGCCAACGAGGCATCCAGGGATTTTGAATGGGATCCGCTGCCAGCCAAGGAATCGCGCCTGATCTACAACTACGAGGACAACGCCGCCCTGATCCAGCTTGGGCCCGTGAAGGATCCGGCCAACACCAAGCACCTCTTCGACCCGGCTGAGCCCTACACCTACACCGACCCCCAGGGCGCGGCCAAGACCGGGACCGGAAAGCAGCGAATCTACAACACCATTACCGACCATTCGATGCGGACTTTCCACAAGCCCTTCAATCCCCAATCGTTCATTCTGATATCGGCTGGGTACGATGGGATATTCGGCACCAAAGACGATGTGACCAATTTCAATTATTGACGGCCCGTCTTTCCGAGGGGCCGCCGATCAAGGAGTCGCGGACATGAAACGCTATCGCCAATCCGATCGAACGCAACCCGCCTTCACGCTGGTCGAGATCATTACGACCGTCGCCATCATCGCCATCCTGGCCGCGATCCTCGTGCCGGCGTTCAGTCTGGCGATGAAGACGGCGATGAATGTCAAGCAGAAGGGCCAGTTCAACAGTATCAACATCGCCCTGGAGGCCTTCCGCACCGACTTCGGCGATTACCCGGAATCGTACAATTCGAATGATGCGACAAACCAGTATGGCGGAGCGCAGCGCCTCGCCGAGGCCGTCATTGGTTACGACGGTTTTGGGTTTCATCCCAACTCGGTCTTTTCTCCGTGGGGAACCGACAACATAGGACTGGGGGGCAAGGAACTCTACCTTCTGCCCAACAGCAAATTGACGGCCGCCGAGAAGGATACCAGTCTCAAGAGTCGCAAAGGGCCGTATCTGGAACTGGAGACGGCCAACGCGGTCAAAGTTGTTGATCTGTATGGGAAAGTCTATAATGATGCGCGGGACTACACCTTTATTTTGTCCGATGCGTTTGGGACGGTCAAAAACAAGCGAACCAACAAACAGACCGGCATGCCGATCCTGTACTACAAGGCCAATCCCACCGCCAGCCAGCACAATCCGGCCAACTATAGTGCCGCTGCCTACGATCCCCTGAATATCTTCGACCTTCGCCACAACCAGTTTATCCTGGATCAGGGTAAGCCCATGGAAAGTACGGCCAGCCAAATCCATCCGATCGTTGCCAATCCGACTTTGTTCTACGAGGCCACGCGGAATCCGAACTATTACAACGCGCAGACTCCGCAGGATACGAGTTTCTGGCGCCCCTATCGCGCCGAGTCGTTCATCCTTCACTCGGCCGGATCCGACGGCCTCTATGGCACGCCCGACGATGTGTTCAATTTCGAACCGGGCAAGTAATGACCGGCCCGCAAACCCGGTAATGGACTACCCCTCAGGAGATCGATGAACCGATCCTCGAGACATTCCGCTCTGACGCTGGTGGAGATCCTGGTTGTACTGGGGATCATGGCGATCCTCTTTGCCATCGGCGTGCCGGCCGTCAAAAAGATCATCGAGTCCTTCGACTCCTCGGCCAATGTCCGCAGCGCCATCTCCGCCGCCCTGGGCAACGCCCGATCCATCGCCATGAGCGGCGGCACCTGGGCCGGCCTTCGTTTCCAGCAGGACAAGCTCGGCAACCAGTACATGATCCTGATTCGCTATGATTATGATGCGACGGGCCTGGCCAGCGGCTTTCGCGCCGTCGAAAACCGAAAGCCCATGAAGCTCCCCGAATCCATCGGCGTGATGGACCTGATCTGGTATAACCC
>PMBP01000296.1 GCA_003152975.1 Phycisphaerales bacterium
GCGAGGACATCCTTCTGCTGGCCGACTACTTCATCCAGACCTCGACGATCTGCCCTGAAAAGGCCGGCCGCATCAAGGGCATGACCAAGCTCGCCCAGGAAGCCCTCCTCAAACACTCCTGGCCGGGCAATGTCCGCGAACTCAAGAATGTCATCGAACGAGCAATCCTGTTCGAAGCCGGCGATCGAATCGGCTCTTCCAGTCTCATCTTGCATCACGACTTGTTCGGCGATGTCGCCGGAGATCCACCCATCATCAGCATGAACGATTTTTCACTTGAAAAGGCCGAAAAAGAACTCGTCAAACGCGCCTTGCAACAGGTCAACTGGCAAAAGACCCGGGCCGCTGCCTTGCTGGGCATTACCCGAGCAACCCTCTACGCCAAAGTTCGCCAGCACAACATCCCCGATCCCTCCGCTTCCCCAGAAGATATTTCCGCCGAAGACCCGACCCTTCCGGTCCTGTCTGCCTGATCGACATCCCCTTCAGTCCTTCGGTCCTCCTCTTCGACATGGCTAATTCTTAATCGACCTGTCAGGTTCCTCGACAGTCCAAATGATCGATCCGGCATATCCACGACCGAATGGCGTAAAATATCGCATTTTCGGGCCGAAATTCGACCCTTGCATTGTCTCCGCTCGACTGGCACATCCCTTGCATTCCTGACCTTCGAACAATAGTGCGCCCCCAGTGTCTGGGAATTGGAAAAGGATCATGGCGACGGAAACCGAAAATGTGTTCGACAAGGCCACGCAGGCCCCGGCCGACTCTGACTTGTTCGCCGGAGACCTCCGACCGGATGTTACGGCCCGCGATCTGTTCGGCGGCAACGAGAACCTTTTCAAGGTTCTGGAAAACGCGGCCCGGCCCAATCTATTGTCCCAGGCCGCAATCACCGCATCCCGAACCGGCCGATGGTTCACTCCCACCCATATCATCCTGACTCTGAACATTCTCGTGATCAGCGGTGTCTTGATCTATTTCCTCATCCGTCCGGCCCCGGCCCCGGTCACCATCATCCAACAGGCCCCCGAATTGCCCAAGCCCCAGCCCAACATATTCCCAGAGCCGACCCTACCCGCCGCGGAGGCCCAGGCCCTGGAACCTTCGGTATCCTGGAGACTGGCCGATCAACTGTTCCAATCCGGCAAGTTCGACCGCGCGGCTTTCGTCTATCGCCGGCTCAGCGACAACCTCATGCCCGGGATTCCCGCTGACGAGTGGCTGCGGGACCTGCTGGCCCTGCGGATGGCCCAGTGCCTGACCCAGTCCGACAAGCCCTCCGATACAGGCCGTCTGTTCACGCAGGCATTGCAGAGCCGATCGATCGTCGTACGGGCCCTGGCCCATTACTCCCTGGCATTCATCGAGTTCCGCAACGAGCATTACCTCACCGCTCGACAACACGCCTACCAGGCGATTGCCCTGGGCCGCCTGTTTGAGGAAGTATTCTCTCCCAAGCTCGAATCCGACTGTTATTTCCTTCAGGCCGAGGCCCTCACCCGGGAAATTCTCCACCTGAATAACCGGCCCACGGACCTGCCCGGATCTCTTTGGACCGACCAGATTCTGCCCGAAACATTCCCCACAATGGACCAGACCCACCTCAAGGCCTTCCTCCAGAATGGGCAAACCCTTCTGGCCGACGGCATCTTGAATCCCCAGGTCCGTCAACAAACCGACGCTCCCACCGGTACTCAATGGTCTTCCGAGGCCATGGAGGCCCCGTTTGTCGAATGGGTCAACCGCTTCGCAACCCGNNCGAACAGGTTCGTTCCCATCCGATCTGCTTGCTCGTACCCGGAACCTCGGAACAATCCATGGCCGAGATCGCCGCCGGTTCTGCCGGCCTGATCGCCGAATATGCCGCCGATGGTCTTACGATCCACAACCCCTCGATGTACGATAACCTCAATGATCAGCGTCAGATCCTCACCCGTGAGGCCATCTTTGTTTGGCGAAGATTCCTGCTCCGCAATCCCGGAGATCATCGCTGTCCCAATGCTCACTTTGCCATGGGTCTGCTCCAGGAAACACTCGGCGAGTCTGTTGCAGCTTTAGGCGAATACAAGCTTATGGCCTCCCAGTACGCATTCAATCCGTTAACCCCCCATGCCCTGCTGTACTCCAGCCGCATCAAGACCGGCCTGCAGGACTACACCGGAGCCCGTGCCGATCTGACCGAACTGATCGTTCAATACCCCGAATGCAAACTCATTGATCAGGCGTCGCTCGACTTAGCCCACGCCACCGCCCGCATCGGTCGATACGACGAAGCCCTCACCATGTTCCGCAAGGTGTACAACCTCGACCTCAACAAAGAGTCTCGCCGCGACGCCGCCTATGGCGCCGCGGACTGTTATGACCGCCTTGGCCAGCCGGACGAAACCAAAAAGTGGTACATCCAGGCCATTCGTCTCACCCCAGACATGTCCGACCATCGTATTTATACGGCCTATCTCAACCTCGGCAAAGCCCTGATCGTTCTCAAGGACTACGACCAGGCCGCCGTCGCTCTCCATCAGGCCTTCCAGGGACCTTTGACGACCGAAGAATTCGTCGAGACCGTCCTGCAACTGACCGAGGCCCAGACCCGGCAGGAGCGGTTTGTCCCCGCTCTCAATCTGCTCGAAAAAATCCCCGACGAAAAACTCACCCCGGACCAGTCCTGTCGAGTATTGATGGCCCGAACCGGTATCCTGCGGGAAATCAACCTGTCCGATACGGCCCTGTCTTTGCTGCACCGAAAACTGGAATTCGTCAACGATCCGCAGCTCCACGGCCGCCTGACCGTTGAAATCGCAAAATGCAACATCGAGGTTGGGGAACTGGCCCGGGCGCAGAAATATCTTTCCGACGCCCTCGTCTCGCTATCTCCCGGCCCGTACGCCCGTCAGGCAAGCTTGATGCTGATCGACATCACCCAGCGGCTCGGCCAATACGACCAGGCCAAGCTTCTATGCCTGCAGTTCCTCAACCAGACTGC
The DNA here is from genome assembly GCA_003152975.1 of Phycisphaerales bacterium. Classification (GTDB taxonomy): domain Bacteria; phylum Planctomycetota; class Phycisphaerae; order Sedimentisphaerales; family Anaerohalosphaeraceae; genus FEN-1350. The sequence goes on from PMBP01000296.1 coordinate 2,987, forward strand.
CGAAGATCTGCCCGAATATAAACGGGGATTGGCCCTCCTCGGAGAGATTTACTCAAAATTGAAAGAACACGACAAGGCCGCCATGGCCTTCGTCGGCATCTTCGACAAACTCAACCCCAGCGGAGCCGGATCATGAAGGCCCATCGTCTTGTCCTAACCTGGATTCTGATGACGGCCGGCGTTTTGTCGGCAGCCCAGACCCCGCAGGCCGCGCCGTCCAAGTCGAATCCATCGTTGATCAGCCGACAACTTCAATCTCAGGTCCGCCAATCGCAGATGGCCCCGTTGGCCGATCCCGGAGATTCCAGTGGATCGCGCCAGTCGCTCAAGGACCTGACCGAACAGCTCCAGCGGCTCCAGTTGCCACAATTGCAGACCCTTGATCTCGCCTCAAAAAAAAGGGAGAAATCATCGGCATCCGCTGATTCCCAGGCATCACCCGGGTTTGCTACAACTGAAACTCCGACCTCGGCAACCGCAGAGAATGACAAAACCAAGACAAAGACCCAATCCGTAAATCCAATACAATCTCTCAAATCGAACAAGGCCGGTCCGGCTAAGCCGGTCATTANNTTTTCCGCGGCCGAGGCCCTTTTCGCAAAGCGGGACCTGGCCCGGGCCGCCAAGCTCTACCAGCAAGTCACCGCACAGATGACCGACAACCCCGAGGACCAGAATCACTCCTGGGCCCTGTTCCAGTTCGGAAACTGCCTTCGGTNNTTCCAAAACCGTTGAGGCGTCCAAACTCTACGACAAGGTCATCGCCGATTACCCCGAATCGGACTGGGCCAAGGTTGCCCGCGCCCGGAACAGCTATATCGCATGGTCCCGACAAGCCAAACCCGAAGAACTCCTGACACGGTACGGATATGACCCCAACAGTTTCTGACATGCTGATCCGCCAGGTCCTGATTATCGATCCGGACCCCCGCACGGCCCAGGTCCTTCTGGAGATCCTGGCCCGCCGCGGCG
>PMBP01000214.1 GCA_003152975.1 Phycisphaerales bacterium
GCCCCCATCGCCCACGACCCGGCCGGCAACCTCACCCGCGACCGGCAAGGCCGCACTATTTTTGAGCTTTGGTTTGTCATCTTGCTTTTTATTGTTTGATTTTTGATTTTTTCATGTTGCCCGCCGGATTTCAAAGCAGTATCCTATCTCCTGTTCCTCGATTTGAATAAGGATAATACGATGTTCTCAAAAACCAGTGTAAGTCGATTTGTTCAAAACATGGAGACGATCATGCAGGAAGCGGCCAAAATCGCGAGAATTAAAAAGCTGGTCAAGAAGCGGGCCCTGTTGATGAAGAAGGTCAACCTTCTGGACCAGAAAATCGGCGGGCTCCTGGAGGCGCGGGGACGCAAGGCCAAGGCCGGGTCTGCCGGAAAAATGCCCTATCCCAAGGTCGGTTCGGGTCCCTACAAGCTCTGCGAAGTGATGGGTTCCAAGCCCATGATGAAAAAAGCGATCGCCAAGAAGACCGGCCTGACCGAAGGCACCGTCAAGTTCTACCTGCGCAAGTTTTCCTGCTTCAAGCTGGCCGGCTGGGGCAAGGGATATATTTACGAAAAACCCAAAGGTCAATAGCCGACAACTCCGGCTGGGATAATCCGGAATCGCCCGTCTATTCCGTCGCGGCGATTCCGATTCGGCCCCGAAGGATTTCTCTTCGCTGCAGACGGGTCGAAGACCAACCGGATCACGCTGATCGGCACATGAGCAGTAGTCCGTTGATTTTGGTTCTGGGCGTGACGGCATCGGGCAAGGGCTCGCTGGCATTCGAACTGGCGCGAACCCTCGGCGGCGAGATCGTCAGCATCGACTCGATGAAGGTCTATCGTCGCATGGATGTCGGCACGGCCAAGCCCACCGCCGAGAAACGCCGACAAATCCCCTACCACCTCATCGATGTCGTCGAACCGTCCGAATCCTTCAGCGTGGACCGGTTCCTGGACCTGGCCAATGAAACCATCGACGCCATCCTCGCCCGCGGCAAAGCCGTCGTCGCCGTCGGCGGCACCGCCCTGTACATCAAGACGCTCCTGTTCGGCCTCTTCGACGGTCCCGGCGAAGACCCGCACATCCGCCGTCGCCTTCACGATCGATTCGTCGCCGAAGGCGGAACCGTCCTGCACGAACAACTCCGGAGCGTCGATCCCGAAGCGGCCGCGCGAATCCACCCCAACGACCAGCGCCGGATCGTCCGCGCTTTGGAAGTGTATGAGCTGACCGGCCGGCCCATCAGCTCGTTCCAGCAGCAGTTCGCCTCCGACCGAATGCTCCGCGACTGGACGATTCTGGGCCTGCGCCGCGACAAGTCCGTCGAGAGCCAGCGGATTAAACTGCGGGTCATGCGGATGATCGACCAGGGACTGGCCCAGGAAGTCCGCTCGCTGCTGGCCGAAGACAAACCCCTCAGCCAACAGGCCCGCGCGGCCATCGGCTACGCGGAAATGATCGAGCACCTCGAAGGGCGAATGACCCTCGAGGACGCCGTTGAAAAAATCAAGGTCAACACCCGCAAGCTCGCCAAGGCCCAGCGGACCTGGTTTAAGACCTTTCGCCAGGTCCGGTGGCTCGATGTCGGCGAGGAAGAATCCGTCGAATCCGTGTTGAGCCGTGCATTGCCCATGGTCTCTGCGGATCAACCCAATCCCTGACGCAGAAAAGAAGTGGATTTTGAAACGGAACAAAGTCCTGAACACAGCCGTGATCGTATCGGTGGGCCTTTTTCTGCTTACGGCGGCAATGAGCGCGTCCGGCTACGACCGCAGCGACAGGACCAGCTCCACAATCTTCTCCGCCGACAACCCGAATCCGGCCAGTTGATGATTTCGCGTCCCGGCGGGGATGAACACATCCGGACAGGCCAGCGGAAGAATCCGCCCTTTCACCGCCCGCCCCGGCTGGCTTACATTCCGCAGCGCGCCCTGCTCCAATAGCGCCGACGCAAATCCCGCGGCAATCGTATGGTCCTCCAGCACGATCAGCGTCTTGCCCTGCTCCAGCAAGTCGATCAACGATGCGTCGATCGGCTTGGCAAATCGGGCGCCGATCACGCCGACCTCCATGCCCTTCTCGGCCAGTTGCTCAGCGGCTCGGAGGGCATGGATCACGACTGGCCCGATCCCCACCAGCACAATCTCCCCGCCCGGCCGAAGCGTGACCGACTTTCCCGCCACCATCGGCGCCGCCGTCAGCGGCTCCAATTGCCCGTTGGGCACATTCTCCTTCGGATACCGGATCGCGACCGGGTGCTCCGATCCGACGGCCATCTCCAGCGCCGACCGCAACTCGGCCTCCGACGCCGGACAGGCCACGATCAGGTTCGGCAGCATCCGCAGGTACCCGATGTCGTACAGGCCGTGATGCGTCGGGCCGTCGCTGCCGACCACGCCCGCCCGGTCGATGCAAAAAATCACCGGCAGGTCCTGAAGCGAGACCTCCTGAAAAATCTGATCGAACGACCGCTGCAAAAAAGTCGAATAGATGCACACCACAGGCCGCAAACCCTGCTTGGCCATTCCCGCCGCCATGTCCACCGCCACGCTTTCGGCGATCCCGACGTCGAAGCAGCGATCCGGAAACTGTTCGCGAAACGGGACCAGCCCCGTCCCGTCGGGCATCGCCGCCGTGATCGCCACGATCCGGCTGTCCTGCTGCGCCAGATCGACGATCGCATCGGCAAACGCGTCCGTGAAAGTCCGTTCCCCCTTGGGGGCTCCCTCCCCGTTGCCGTTGATCTCGAAAGGTCCCGTCGAGTGATACTTGCGCGGATTGGCGTCGGCCGGTTCGAACCCGTGGCCCTTCTTCGTATAGACATGCAGGATCGCCGGCGTATCGAGATGGTTCATCGCCCGAAACAGCTCGATCAACGCGCCAATGTCGTGCCCGTCCACCGGGCCAAAATACGGGATATTCAAGCTCTCAAATAACCTGCTTGGCGAGACCTGCATCCGCAGCGTCTTTTTGAACTTTTCGAGCGCATCCTCCATCGGCTTTCCAATCAGCGGCATGTGCTCCAGAATCCGCCGCGTCGTCCGCCGGATGTCCTCGTAAGTGTGGCTGAGGCGCACATGCGCCAGGAATTTTGCGATCGCTCCCTGCGTGATGTCGATGGCCATTGAGTTGTCGTTGAGCAAAATCAGCAGTTGCCGCTTGACTAAGCCCAGGTTGTTCAGCGCCTCGAACGACAGCCCGTTGACGATGCTGGCGTCGCCGACGACCACGACGATCTTTTCCGTCGTCTTCTTGTGCTGCGCCCCCAGCGCCATCCCCAGTGCCGTGGCGATCGAAGTCCCCGCATGGCCGACCGCAAACGGGTCGTACGCGCTTTCCTGCGGGCTGGGAAAGCCGCTAAGGCCGTCCTGCTGGCGCAATCGCGAAAACAGCTCCTTGCGGCCCGTCAGAATCTTGTGCGCGTAACATTGGTGCCCCACATCCCACAGCAGCCGATCCGTGAGAAAATCGAAGACCACATGCAGCGCGATCGTCGTCTCCACCACCCCCAGATTGCTGGCCAGATGGCCGCCGCTCTGGCTGACCGTGGAGGTGATCAGGTCCCGGATCTGGTCGGCCAGACGCCGGAGCTGTTCGACCGACAGCGTCTTGAGGTCGGCGGGACCGGAAATCGATTCGAGTATAGGCATCGTACCTTCAAGTCACAAAGGATCGTTCAAAAACAGTTTCGTAAACCGAAATCGAGTTATGTAAATTTCGACCTGAAACATAGTTTAATTCTTTCGCGTGGACAGCTCCTGCGCCAGTTCCCGCAGCCGTTCGGCCCGGGAATCGAACGCCGATAGCGTCCCCAGGGCCTGTTCGGTCAATTGCCCCAGAATCTTGCGCGATTCGGCTACGCCGACGACCGCTGGATAGGTCACTTTGCCCTGTTTGTTGTCTTTGCCGATCGTCTTTCCCAACTTCTCGGCCGTGGACGATAGATCCAAAATGTCGTCGGCAACCTGAAAACCCAGCCCGATCTTGAGCCCGTACTGGATGAGCTGACCCAGTTGCGACTCGCTGGCGTCGCCGGCGATCGCCCCCATCGCCGACGAAGCGGCGAACATCTGGGCCGTCTTGTTCAAATGAATGTGCTGAAGGATCGGCACCGTCCCAGGCGTATGCTCGGCCTGCATGTCGGCCATCTGGCCAGCGATCATCCCCGACGGCCCCGCCGCCTCGGCCAAAGTCCGGATCAGCCGCACGGCCGTCTGCGGGTCGGGGATGTCGCGGGAGAGAACCTCGAACGCCAGCGTCAACAGGGCGTCGCCGGTCAGAATCGCCGTCGCCTCGTCGAAGGCCTTGTGGCACGTCGGCCGGCCGCGGCGCAGGTCGTCATTGTCCATGCACGGCAGGTCGTCGTGGATGAGCGAATAGGTGTGAATGCACTCCACGGCCACGGCGGCGGGCAGCGGATCGGTCTGGCCGTCTGGATCAAATAGTTCCGCCGCGGCGAGCAGCAGCACCGGCCGCAGCCGCTTGCCGCCCGCCTGCATGGAATAGCGCATCGCTTCATGCAGGCGGCTGGGGGGCAGGCTGGCCGCCGGCAGCAAGCGATCGATTCCACCCTCCACCCGGGCGACATGGTCAGCAAATCTGGTAGTGAAATCCATCGTCGG
>PMBP01000311.1 GCA_003152975.1 Phycisphaerales bacterium
ATTATTTTTCGTTTTGGCCGCCTTTCCCCCCAACTGCGGAACTTGGGCTAAGGAAGGGATTTTTATAGAACAATTCGTTGAATTCCCCGTTGGATCGCCGGAAGTCGCTTTCGTGGTGAAATTGCCCTTACTCGGCGTGGGGGCAGCCGGAGTTGCAGCATCCGCCGCAGGGCCTGCTGTCGGAGCAGCCGGAGCGGCCAACGGCAAAACCGGACAGCCGCTTGGTCATCTTCGACCCGCCGCAGTGAGGGCAGGTGTGTTTGTCGCGCGAGTCGGCCTTCTCGAGAAAATCGCTGACCTTGTTGCAGGTCTCACAGAGATATTCGAACAGGGGCATAGGGGTTCCATTTCCAATCCACAGTCTCAACATTCAACCCCTGTAGTATATCCGATCAAGCGGGAGATTGCAAGCCCGCGGCGGCAGGCAGGAACTGCGCCAGGACCTGGAGCAGTTTCTTGCGGTCGATGGGCTTGGTGAGGTATTCGTCGCAGCCGGCCTCCAGGCACTTTTGTTCGTCGCCTTTGATCGCTCCGGCTGTGAGCGCCACGATCGGCGTGCGGATGCCCTGCTTGCGGAGCTTGCGGGCCGCCTCGAAACCGTTCAACCGCGGCATCTGCATGTCCATCAGGATCAGGTCGAACTCGTGCCGCAGCACCTGCTCGACGGCCGCCTGCCCGTCCTCGACGATCACCGGTTCCAGCCCGACCTGGTTGAGCAAAATGCGAACCAACACCTGGTTGGTCTTGACATCCTCGGCCACCAGGACACGGCCCTGGAACTGCTGAGGCAACGGTTTGGACGATTCCTGGGGAATCGGATGATGATGGCCTTTCGGAACCGGCCGGTCCTGGAGGTTGGTGTTGGCGGGAATCGCAATGACAAAGGTCGAGCCCTTGCCGAGCTCGCTGGTCAGGGTCAGGGATCCGCCGAACAATTCGGCCAGGTGGCGCGTGATCGTCAGACCCAGACCCGTTCCTCCGAACTTGCGGGTCATGCTGCCGTCGGCCTGCTCGAAGGCCTCGAAGATCTTGTTCTGCACCCGTGGATCGATCCCCGGCCCGGTATCCTCCACCTCGAAGCGGAGAAAGGGCCTACCCGCCGATTCCGTCAGTGTGGTCCGGACGATCACATGTCCGCTCTCCGTAAACTTGATCGCGTTGTTGACCAAATTGGTCAGGCACTGGCGCAACCGCACCGGATCGGTTTGGATCGTTTGCGGCAAGGCCGCCGGCGCGATCATCTCGAACCGAAGCCCTTTGGTCTGGGCAAAGGGGGCCATCAGGGATTCAAGCTCGCCGAGCAGGACCGCCACGGGGCAATCCGTGAACTCCAGGGTCATCTTGCCCGCCTCAATCTTGGAAAAATCAAGGATGTCGTTGATGAGCTCCAGGAGGTGAGAGCCGCTATTGCGAATGGTCTGAACAAAATCGGACTGCTGGGGCGACAGGTTGTCCTGGGCAAGCAGCTCGGCAAAGCCCAGAATCGCGTTCATCGGCGTGCGGATTTCGTGGCTCATGTTGGCCAGAAACTGGCTCTTGGCGACATTGGCGGCGTTGGCGGCTTCCATCGCTTTGCGAAGATTGTCCTCGGACTGCTTGTGGTCGGTGATTTCGTGCCCCTCGGCGATCAGGCGAACCACTCGTCCGGCATCATCCGGAACGGGTTTAATCGTAAAATCGATCGTATGCTGCGTCCCGTCTGGTGTGAGATGAATCGCCTCCCCCCGGATCAGCGTCCCCGTCGCGGCGGACTTGATATTGGATCGGATCAATTCCTGCATCTGGGGGCTATGCGACCACCAGACCGTGTCCCAAAACGGCTTGCCCCGCACATCCGAGATGCCAATCCCGGCAAAGTCCAGGGCCGTCTTGTTGATTTCGAGGACCGTTCCGTCGGGAGAAAGCAGTCCCACGAATCCGAACGAGGAGTCAAAGAACGCTCGCGCTTTTTGTTCGCTTTCGCGTAACGCCTCCTCGGCCCGCTTGCGGTCGGTGATATCCCCGTGGGTTCCGGACATGTGAAGGGGTTTGCCATCGGAGGTCCGGGTCACAACCTTGCCGCGATCATGGACCCAGACCCAGAAACCATCCTTGTGTCTCATGCGGCATTCGCAGTCGTAATAATCCAACTCACCGGCGAAATGCCTCTGCAGTTTCGATTCCGATACCTTCAGGTCGTCCGGGTGCACCAGACGGAGCCAGGTTTGGATGCTGATCGGCTCCAGTTCTGAAAGGGTGCAGCCGACGATCTGGGCCCATCGATTGTTGAATATCGTTTCGCCCGTCTGGACATTCCATTCCCAGGTGCCGACATTGGTGCCTTCGATAATGCCCGTCAGCCGCTGGCGCTCGATCCGCACCGTTTCCTCGGCCCGCTTGCGGGCGGTAATGTCGCGAAAATTCCAGACCCGGCCGTGGGGCTTGCCGTTGAGAATCTGGGGTTTGGAATAGCGTTCGAATACGCGCCCGTCCTTGACCTCGATCGTATCGAAACTTTCGGATAATGGAGAGGCGTACAATTCCTCGACTTTCCGCAGGAATTCAACCGGATGGCTCACTTGATCGACGACCAATTTGAGGATTTTCGAGTCATCCCGTTCCGAGAGCAACTCCTGAGGAACCCGCCACATCTCCCCAAATCTCCGGTTGGTATTGACCACGCGGGCCTGGGAATCGACCGTCAGAATTCCGTCGGCGGTGGATTCCAGAGTGGCTTGCAGCAGCGACAGCGACTGGGCGATTTCCGTCTGGTCCTGTCGGCGGCGGTGATTGAGGATGGTCAGGGCGATCTGGTCGGCCAACTGGCAGACGAAGACGACCTCGTCCTGCTGCCATCGGCGGGGCGGGCCGACATGTTCGATACAGAGAACGCCAAGGTTGGTCCCGCCGACCCGAATGGCGGCATCCAACAACGAAGTAATCCCCAGGGGCTTGAGATAACCTTCGACATATCCGGCCGTGCGCGGGTCGGTCAGGGCATCGTAAGCATCGACATATTTGGCATGGTCCAGGGCATCGAATTCGTTACCGAACTGGGGCCGATGGAGAACCATGCCATTGGAATGTTCCTGGGACGGAATCTCAAACAGATCAATGCAGCGGAGTTCGGAACCCTCTTCGTTGAACAGCCATATCCCGGTCCGCTTGACCTCGATTGTACTACAGACTTGTTCGGTGATCTGGCGCGAGGCCCGTTCGACATTTCCGTCCGCGATATCGGTACTGACGGCAATTCGACCGATCACCTCCTGCTGATCCTGGCTGCGTCTGAGATTTTGCCGCAGGGTTTCCTCCGACCGTTTTCGCTGGACGAGACTCCACATACCCTGCATCAGAAGCGTCAGTTGCCGGATATCCGTTTCATCATAGTCCGTCGGTTTGTTCCCGACCCCGGCGACGATGACGATTCGATTGCCGTCGAAAATGGGGGCATTCATGTGCCGCTGG
>PMBP01000275.1 GCA_003152975.1 Phycisphaerales bacterium
GGTTATGGTTATCGTCTTTCTCATAGATTCATTCCGTTCAGTCGTTTTTGCCAGAGGGTTTCCAGGCCCGCGGAATTGGCGGGGATTTTGTCGGGGGCGAGCGGGTCTTTGCGGAAGTCGTTGTTTTTCCACTGCTGGCCGCTTTGCTCGCACTGGTTGAAGCGGATCGGTTCGCCGGNNTCGTCGAAGAAGATGCCGTTGTTGGGCGCCCCGCCGAAGGCGGTGGGGGTGCGGTGGGCGTCGTGGAGGAGGTTGCCGCGCAGGACCGTGCCGGGCTGGCGGCCCAGGGTGTAGATGCAGCCGCCGTCGGCCAGGACCCGCATGACATCGTGGATGTGGTTGAACTCGACGATGTTGCCGCGCTGGCTGGTGGGCGTGGGGTCCCAGCGGAAGCCCACGGACACGCCCGTGTAAGGCATGTGATGGACGAGGTTGTGGGCGATGCGGGTGTCCTGCGTGAAGGCCGAGAAGACGCCGACGGCGCCGTAGCTGACCTGGCCGCAGTCGCTCAGGACGCAGTTGGTCACCGAGTTGCCGACGGGGACCTGCGCCGGGTCGGGCCAGTCGGCGTCGAGGGTCTGCTCGCCGAGGATTGACTTGTCGCGGTGACCGATGTGGACGCCGTTTGCGCCGATGTCGGAGATCGTGCAACCGACGACGGCGTTGTTGCGGCACCCGGCGCCGAGGGCGATGCCGCTTGCGTCGGTGTGGGCAACGGAGGACCACTCGATGCGGCAGTCGGCCGCGAAGGCGAGCTCAATAGCGGCGGGTTGGCAGAAGGACGGGCCGTCGGCGCGGATACCGTGGTAGCCGGCCTGGATGCCGCGGTATCCGAAGGCGGGGATGTCCCAGCCGGCGTTTTCAAAAGCCAGCCCAAAGAAGCGGATATTGCGGACTGGCTTTGACGGCTCGCCGCGGACTTGCACGAGGGTCTGTAACACCGGCGCGATGAATGCGTGGTCGTTGGGATTTTCGCCGGGCTGGGCCATGTAATGGACCGTCTGTGCGTCGCGGTCGAGGAACCACTCGCCGGGCTGGTCGAGAAACGCGCGGGAGTGTTCGAGGAAGCAGGCCATCCCCACGCGGGCCGAGCATGCGTCGTGGCCGAGCCAGGACATCTGGGTAGCGGCAGTGATCGTCCGGCCGGCGACCTTGTCGATGCGGGCGCGGGACAGCGACCAGTTCTGCAGGACGACCAGTTCGGTCTGTTCGACCTTGGTTGCAGCGGGGATGTCGGCATCGAGGGTCAATGTGCGGAACTCGCCCTCGACCTGGGTCAGGTGCAGCATGGCATCGCCGTTGGGGTGCCGCGCGCGGGTCAGGCGCACACCGTCGCGGGTGAGCTGGCGGAACCACCACGGGCCTGCCGGGGAGGCAGGCAGCTTGGCCGACCAGAGGTTACCGTCGCCCTTGGTCCAGTTCGCGATCCGCCGGCCGCTGCTGATGACAACGGCGCCGGGGGCTGCGTCGGGCGATTCGGCGGAGGTGTAGGTGATCGAAAACTGCTCGGTGCCGGATTGATCGGGACTGATCAGCCACGGTCCGGCCAACTCATACCGGCCGGGGACGAAAACGACCCGCAGATCGGACTTGAGGCCCTGCTTGACCTCGGCGGCGACGGCCTTTTGGACCCGTTCAACCGTGGCGAATGGCTTTTCTTCGGTTCCGGGATTGGCATCATTACCACCCGGAGCAATATATAAGGATTTGGCGGCCTGGGCGTGCGCGGGGCAGGGAACCATTCCCAGAGAGAAACTTCCGATAAAAAGGGCCGCGATGAGGGTGCAACGACGACAGGTTGGCATCCGTTTCATGGTCTAACCTCCATTGAAATAGGGTTTTCGACGATTGAGCGGATTCTAACCTGTGCCGCGGGCAGCGTCAATCCGGCACAAGAGTTTAAGATGGGGCGAGTGGGGAACCTGGATATAGTTGTTGACGATGATTCGGCCGGGATGGTACAATTCCGCCTCGAATATCCGGGGGGATAACCTGAAAACCGAAAGGTACGGCCATGGATCGAAGGGCGTTTTTGGCGAGCGGACTGGCGGTTGGCGCGGCGATGGGGGCGGGGAGTGCCTTTGCCCAGGAGGCGGCCAAGCCGAACCGGGCGAAATTCCGGTTGCGATATGCGCCGAACATGAACGCGTTCAAGGGTCACGCCGGGGATAATACCGTCGATCAGCTCAAGTTCCTGGCCGACGAGGGGTTCACGGCCGCGTTTGATCTGGGAATCGGCGGGCGGCCGGCCGACCAGCAGGACGCGATCATCGCCGAGATGGACAAGCAGGGGATGCTGCTGGGGCCGATCGGCGTGCCGGGCGGGCTGGGTATCAAGTCGATGGTCGAGACCGACAAGGACATCCGTGAGACCCTCAAGACCAAGATGAAGGGCGCTGTCGAGGCGGCCAAGCGCATCCGGGCCAAGTGGCTGCTGGTGGTGCCGGGCAATTACAACCAGGGCGTGGAGTGGGACTACCAGACGGCCAATGTCATCGAGAACCTCCGGGCTTGTTGCGAGGTCCTCGAGCCGTCGGGCGTAGTGATGGTGCTCGAGCCGCTGAACTGGTACACCAATCATCCGGGGCTGTTCCTGACGAAAATTCCGCAGGCCTACTTAATCTGCCGGGCCGTCAACAGCCCGTCGTGCAAGATCATCAACGATCTCTATCACCAGCAGATCACCGAAGGCAACCTGATCCCCAACCTCGACCGGGCCTGGAGCGAGATCGGCTCGTTCCATGTGGGCGACAATCCCGGCCGCAATGAGCCGGGCACCGGCGAGATCAACTACAAGAATGTCTTTCGGCATATCTTCAAGAAGGGCTACCAGGGCGCGCTGTGCTGCGAGCACGGCTTCAGCAAGCCGGGCAAGGAAGGCGAACGGGCGATGATCGAGGCGTACCGGGCGTGCGATAATTTTGAGGCATAATCAGGCAGGTCGGCGCCGGGCCGATCGTCTAATAAGGATGGCCATTTGAGAATGGAGCGGAGAACGATGACGCGAAACGGTCTGTGGATGCTGTCGGTTGTGGTGGTGATTGCGGTGATGACGGCCGGTTGCCAGAGCCAGAAGACCTTTCTGTATAACGGCAAGGACCTCACGGGCCTCAAGCCCTATCCGGCCGACGCGGGCCATTGGTCGGCCAAGGGCGAAATCCTCTATAGTACCGGCAAGCCCAACGGCTACATCCGCACCGAGACGGTCTATCAGGACTTCAAACTGCATGTCGAGTGGCGCTGGCCGGCAGAGCCGACCAATAGCGGCGTCTTTCTGTTCCTCAACGGGGAGGACACGACCTTTCCGCGGTGCATCGAGGCCCAGCTTCAGCACACCAACGCCGGCGACTTTGTGATCATGAACCATTCGGGGGCGACGGTCAAGGGCGTTCGGTACGAGGATGCCGCCAAGCAGTTCATCGGCGTCAAGAAATTCCAGGCCAGCACCGAAAAGCCGGCCGGGGAGTGGAACACCTACGACATCGTCTGCAAGGGCGACACGATCCAGTTGTTCGTCAACAACACCCTGCAGAACGAGGCCACCAAGACCAGCGAAAAATCCGGCTTTATCGGTCTGCAGAGCGAAGGCGGGCCCATCGAGTTCCGGAATGTGTATCTTGAACCGTTGAAATAAATATCCGGTGAAAAACGATTATCCTGGAACGGGATTGGATCAATACGAAAGGGGATTGGCGTGAAAATGACGGATGTGACGCGGCGTGATTTCATGAAGGCCGGCGTTGTGACGGCGGCGGCGATGTCGATGGGGCGCGGCGTGTATGCGGCCGGGACGGAAAAGGTGAAGGTCGGGTTGATCGGCTGCGGCGGGCGCGGCAGCGGCGCGGCGGCCGATTGCCTGGAAGCGGATCCGGCGGTGGAGATCGTCGCGATGGGCGACCTATTCAAGGATCGGCTCGACGGATCGCTCAACGGCCTCAAGACCAAGTACGCAGATCGCATCAAGGCCAACACCGATACCAGCTTTGTCGGCTTTGACGCCTACAAGCAAGTCATCGGCAGCGGCATCGATATGATCATCGAGGCCTGTCCGCCTCATTTCCGGGCCCCGCACCTCAAAGCGGCGATCGAGGCCGGTAAGCATGTCTTCATGGAAAAACCCGGCGGCGTCGATCCGGCGCAGATCCGCTCGGTCATCGCAACATCGGAGCAGGCGGCGCAGAAAAAATTGGCGATTGTCGTCGGCACGCAGCGGCGTCACCAGTTCAACTATGTCGATGTCGTCAAGCGGCTGCAGGAGGGTGCCATCGGTGACATTCGCGCCGCCCAGTGCTATTGGAACGGTGGCGACATGCTGGGCTACTGGAAGTGGTGGGACCAGGAAAAAATGTCCGAGATGGAGTGGCAATGCCGGAGCTGGCCATGGTTTGTGTGGACCAGCGGCGATCATATCGTCGAGCAGCATGTTCACAACCTCGATGTCGTCAACTGGGTCCTCGGCAGCCATCCGGTTTCGGCGATGGGGATGGGCGGCCGGGCCGTTCGCAAGCTCGGTAACATTTGGGACCACTTCGCCGTCGAGTACCAGTACCCCAACAATGTCCGCGTGCTGAGCATGGCTCGGCAGATCAACGGGTGCAGCGATCGCGTCTCCGAGCATTTTGTCGGGACGACGGGCACGGCTTATACCGATGGCGGCGGCGTGGGACGCATCGAGGGACAAAAACCCTACGAGTACAAAGGCGAGAACCCCAATCCGTATGTCCAGGAGCACAAGGACCTCATCCAGAGCATCCGCGATGGCAAGCCCCTCAACGAGGGCAAGCGTCTGGCCGAGAGCACGATGACCGCGATCCTGGGCCGCATGAGCGCCTACACCGGTCGCGAGATCAAGTGGGACTGGGCGATGAATGCCTCGAAGCTGGACTTGGCCCCGGCCAAATACGAGTGGGGTTCGATGCCGGTCGATCCGGTGGCGGTGCCGGGAGAGACCAAGTTGGTGTGAGCCGTGCAGCGGTTGTTGTGTGGTTCGTGATAATGGTTCAATTGTATATTGAATATTGAATAATGTATTCGGGAGCATGACATGAATCGAAGAGACCTATTCAAATCAGCGGCTGCGGTGTCTGTGGCCAGCGCATTGGGTTCGACCGTACCGGCTCGGGCCCAGAAGCAGGAAAAGAAACCGGTGGTACTGAAGATCAGCAGCCAGGATGGACGGATTCCCGGCAAGAGTCTTCGCGAGAAAGTCGAGAAGCTGGAAAAGTGGGGCGCCGCGGGTTTGGAATTGGGAGGGGGCGGGCTTTCCGGCCGGATCAAGGAGGCCCAGGAGGCCATCAAGGGCACCAGCATCAAGATCAGCGCGATCTGCGCGGGCTACTCGGGTGCACCCATTTCGCAGGATCCTGAGGAACGAAAGAAATGTGTGGCTTCCATCAAGGAGCTTCTCAAGTCCGTTGGCGAACTGGAATCAACCGGCCTGATCGTAGTGCCGGCGTTCAATAACCAGACGACGCTGGACAACAAAGAGGCCCGCAAGATTTTTGTGGAGATGATGCCAGAGCTGGGCGAGGCGGCCGTGCAGTGCAAGACGCGGATTTTGCTGGAGCCGCTCAACCGCGGCGAGGCGTTTTTCCTGCGGCAACTGGCCGACGGCGCGTCGCTTTGCCGCGACATCAATCACCCCGGCGTGTGCATGATGGGCGATTTCTATCACATGTGCATAGAAGAAACCAGCGACTGCGGAGCGTTTTTATCCGCGGGTAAATACCTGCATCATGTGCATTTGGCCAGTAAAGCCCGCAATCTCCCCGGCCAGGATGAGCGGAGTTTTGTCGATGGTTTCCGGGGCCTCAAGATGATCGGCTATCAGGACTACTGCTCGCTGGAATGCGGGTGCAAAGGCAATCCCGAAGTAGAAGTTCCCAAGTCGTTCGAGTTCCTGCGCAAGCAGTGGGACGAAGCGACGATCTGATGCGAACATAACGGTAAAGACAGACAGATTTTTTTCAAGGAGTTATTGATGGAAACAAACGGCAAGATTCTGAATGTGTCGCGGCGGGACTTCCTGAAGGTTTCGGCGGTCTCGATGGCGGCGCTGTCGATCAGCCCGGCGGGCCTGTATGCAGCCGGCGACGACGAAATCAAGGTGGCGCTGATCGGTTGCGGCGGCCGGGGAACGGGCGCTCTGCAACAATTCATCGAGGCCGGCACCAAGATGTTGAACCTGAAGGTCAAGGTTGTCGCCCTGACAGATCCCCAGAAGGATCGTCTGGAAAAGACAGCCAAGGAACACAATGTCCCGACGGAAATGTGTTTCTCGACATTCGACGGTTATAAGAAGGTCGTCGCCAGCGATGCCCAGTATGTGATTCTGGGTACCAGCCCCAACTTCCGCCCCGTGCACCTGGAAGCGGCGATCGAGGCGGGCAAGAATGTGTTCATGGAAAAGCCCGTGTGTGTCGATCCGCAGGGTTGCCGTCGCGTCATCGCCGCCGGCGAGAAGGCCAAGGAAAAGAAACTGGCGATCGTCGCGGGGACTCAGCGCCGGCACGAAAAGAGCTACCGCGAGACGGCGGCCGCCATCGAGCAGGGGGCCATCGGGCAGATCATGGGCGGCCGGGTGTGGTGGTGCGGCGGGGCCCTTTGGAAGACCGAGCGGAAACCGGGCGAGAGTGACGCCATGTATATGGTCCGCAACTGGGTCAGCTTTGCCGAGATGAGCGGCGACCACATCGTCGAACAGCATGTCCATAATCTGGATGTGGCCAACTGGTTCATCGGCCGAACGCCCAAACAAGCCCTGGGCTTTGGCGGACGGGCTCGCCGCAAGACCGGCGACCAGTTCGACTTCTTCAGCGTCGACCTCGATTACGGCGATGACCTGACGATCCACAGCATGTGTCGGCAGATCAACAACACCCACGGTCCGGTTTCGGAGGCCTTCGTCGGCACCAATGGAACAACCTCGGGCGGAAGCTTCAAGATGGCCAACAAGAAGAACCTCAACATGCCGAAGTTTCCGGACGGCGATCCGTATGTGATCGAGCACTTCGACCTGATCACCAGCGTCCGCGAGGGCAAGCCCCTCAACGAGGCCAAGACCGTGGCCGAATCGACGCTGACGGCGATCATGGGCCGGATCTCGGCCTACACGGGCCAGTATGTTCGCTGGTCGGACCTGACAACCAACAAGGATTCGCAATTCTACAACCTCCGGCTTTCCCCCTCGGCCGAAGACTTCGAAAAGGGCGATGTCAAGGCCCCGGCCGACGAAGTCGCCCCGATTCCCGGAAAAGATGCTTGATTGGGTAGATCCCATTGTTGGATGCTCTCAGTAATTTGAATTTCGGAATTGTCCTCCAGCCCCGTCCGGATGCTCCGGGCGGGGTTTTTCGTTGCCTTGCCGAAAGAGGATTGGTACAGTGGTGTTTTCTTAATAACGCAAGGAAACAGGTGTAACAATGGACAGGGTAACGATTTACGACACAACGCTTCGGGACGGCATGCAGGCCGAGGGGATCAGTTTTTCCCTGGCCGACAAGCTGCTGATCGCCCATCGTCTGGACGATTTCGGGATCGACTACATCGAGGGCGGCTACGCCGTCGCCAACCCGAAGGAAATGGAGTTTTTCCAGCAGATCCGCCAGCGGAAGCTGCGACACGCGCGGATCGCCGCGTTCGGCAACACCCGCCGGGCCGACCTGACCGTCGAAGCCGATCCATCCCTGGCGGCCATCCTGCAGTGCCAGGCCCCGGCCGCAACGCTGGTCGGCAAGACCTGGGATATGCATGTCACCGAGGTGCTGCGGTGTTCGCTCGACGGCAATGTCCTGCTGTGCGCCGAGTCGGTGGCCTATCTGAAGAAAAAAGGCCTGGAGGTCATCTTCGACGCCGAGCATTTTTTCGACGGCTACAAGCGCAACCCGGCATATTCGCTGAAGGTCATCGCCGCCGCCGCCGAGGCTGGCGTCGATGTCATCGCCTTGTGCGAGACCAACGGCGGCTGCCTGCCGCAGGAGGTCTATGAGATTACCACCGCCGTGCGCAAGGCCCTGCCCGGCGCGGCGATTGGGATTCACTGCCACAACGATTCCGACTGCGCCGTGGCCAATTCGCTGGCGGCCGTCTGCGCCGGCGCCCGGCAGGTGCAGGGCACCATCAACGGCATCGGCGAGCGAACGGGCAACGCCAACCTGTGCTCGATCATCGCCAACCTCGAGCTGAAGGCCGGCTACGCGACTGTCGGCCCCGAGAAGCTGCCGCATCTGACGGAGTTGTCGCGGTTCGTGTTCGAGGTGGCCAACATATCCCCGGTGATGAACCTGCCGTTCGTCGGGGCCAGCGCCTTCGCGCACAAGGCCGGCCTGCATGTCAACGCACTCCGCAAGAACAAGTCAACCTACGAGCATATCGATCCCTCGACCGTCGGCAACGAGCGGCGGTTCCT
This sequence comes from Phycisphaerales bacterium, assembly GCA_003152975.1. Classification (GTDB taxonomy): domain Bacteria; phylum Planctomycetota; class Phycisphaerae; order Sedimentisphaerales; family Anaerohalosphaeraceae; genus FEN-1350. Next base: position 8,408 of record PMBP01000275.1, read on the forward strand.
GATCTCCGAGCTGTCCGGCCAGTCCAATGTCTTGGCCAAGCTCGAGCGCCACAAGCTACATGAGGACAAGGCCCTGGCCAAGAAGATTTTGGCGATGGTGCAGGAATTGGAGAACGAGGGTTACCAGTTCGAGGCCGCCGAGGGCAGCTTCGACCTGCTGGTCAAGAAGGCCCTGGGGACCTATCGTTCGGGCTTCGTGCTGGAAAAGTACCATGTCAATGTCGAACGCAACGGCGGCGGGCGGATCGTGACCGAAGCCACCGTCAAGTTGACCGTGGACGGCAAGACCCAGCATGTCGTCAGCGAGGGCGACGGCCCGGTTAACGCCCTCGACAGCGCGCTGCGAAAATCGCTGGAGGGTTTCTACCCGAACTTGTGCGACATGCACCTGATCGATTACAAGGTCCGCGTGGTCAATGCCCGCGAGGGCACCGCCGCCCGCGTCCGCGTCATCATCGAATCCCGCGACAAAGACGACCTGTGGGGTACCGTCGGCGTGTCGGAAAATGTCATCGACGCCAGTTGGAAGGCCCTCGTCGACAGCGTCGAATACAAGCTGCTCAAGGACGCCGACGCCAAAAAATCCTGAGTCGGCGGCACGCATTCCATTTCTTCGGAGGTTCCCATGGCAAGACGATGGCTCTTGATCATCCTCGGATATTGCGCGATGTGCGATTGGCTCTATGCGCAGCAAGCAACGCCGTCCTTTCGCGACTGCAAGACGATCTTCCAGACTAACACCGGTTTTGATCCGCGACTGGCGATCGCCGTTGACGGCGTAATCGTCCATCGGCACGCCGCATCATTCGCCGGTGAATTGGACTCCTGGCGAAAGCAGGGCTTTGCCGTCGGGCGGATGTTCTTTGCCGACTCCGACGCGGGTAACGCCTACTGGACCGGCAAATGGGACGGTACCGAGCACCCGCAGGATGTCGAGCGGGACCAGGCCGGCAATGTCATCCAATGCGCCGGCGTGCGCCCATACATGCTGCCCACCGACGGCTGGATCCGCTACCTCGAGCAGATGGCCTCGCAATCCATCGTGTTCGGCGCTGGCGCGATCCTGCCCGAAGAGCCGCTGGCGCATGTCATCTCCGGCTACGAGAAAAGCTTCAAGACCCTGTGGTTAAAACGCTACAACCGGCCGTGGCAGGGCCAGCACGAATCTGCCGAGGCGCGATACCTGACCGCGGAACTGAAGAGTGAACTGTACCTCCAATTGGAAAGACGACTGTTGGAGTTGACAAAAAAAAGCGCCGCCTCCGACGGTCGGCCCCGCGCGTTCATCCTGCCGATCCACTCGATCTACAGCAATATCGCCGCCCAGATTGTCGCGCCGCTGGGGACCTCGACGGACCTGCCCGGCGTTGACGGCTACATCGGCCAGATCTGGACCGGCCCGGTCAACTGGGCCCTGGGACACTACGACTCGCCGAGCAAGAGCTTCTTCGGCAGCGCGTTTGTCCTGTACGATTTCTTCACCCAACTGGCCGTCGGCAGCGATCGAAAAATGTGGCTGCTGATCGATCCGGTGGAGGACAACCCCGACCACACCTGGGCCCAGTTCCAGCAGTGGTACCAGCACGGCGTCGCCGCGATGCTGATGATGAAGGATACCGACCGCTACGAGGTCATGCCCTGGCCGGACCGGATCTTTCTGCCCGGCTACGGCATCGGTGGCAAGACGCCCGCGCCCGAAAATTACCGCGTCGTGATTTTGTCGGTCACGCAGGTCCTACAGGAAGTGCCGCTGGGGGGCCAATGGGAGACGGGAGGCGAAGCGATCGGCGACGGCGTCGGCGTGGCGATGGCCGACACACTGATGGGCCAGCCGCATCCCGGCCCGTGGCTGCAGGGGGCCTATGGGATGCTCCTGCCGCTGGTCGAGCGGGGGATCCCCGTTTCGTCGGTGGTGCTCGAACGGGCCAAAGAGGCCGAGTACCTCAATCGCTTCAAGGTTATCGTGCTGTGCTACGAAGACTTCAAGCCCGCCGAGCCGGCGATGAACGAGTCGATCGCGGCGTGGGTCAAGGCCGGCCGCTCGCTGATCGTCCTCGGCAAGGACGGCGACGAGCTGGACCGTTGCGCGAATTTTTGGTGGCACAAGCGGGGCTTTGCTTCGCCGCTGGCGCATCTGCTCTCGCTGCTGAATCCTGCAAACGAATCTTCGTGGGCTATCGGGTCCGGCCATGTGACTCGCAGCGAAGTTTCTCCGCGAATCTTCGGCACCGCCACTGCGGCTGAAAAAGAGTATCTGCCCCTGGTCGATGCGGCCTGGAAGCAGGCCACCAGCAAAACGCTGGCCCGGCCGGGCTCGATGGTTATGCGGCGAGGGCCGTTTGTCATCGCCCGTGCCGAGACAAAACCGGTCAAACTGTCCGGCCGTCTGCTGGATATCTTCGATCCGTCGATGCGGATCGTCAGCGGTGTCGAGCTGGCCCCCGGCCATAGCGGCCTCTATCGCGATGTTCAGTCGGATCTTGCCGCCGGTACGCCCAAAGTCCTGCACGCAACCCATCGTCTGATGAGCCAATCAAGCGACAACGGTGTCTTGCGGTTCGTTGTTCGCGGCCCCGCCGAGACCCCGGCCGTAGTGCGGATTGTCTGGCCCAAAGACACGGCGCTGGAGATTTCCGCGACGGATCTCGATGGAAAATCAATCGCGGTTCAGCCGGAACGGGACAGCGAGACTGCCCTGCTGCGTTTCGCCAATCATCCCCAGGGTGTGATGGTATCCTGCGGCAAACAATAACCTGGAGGGCCCTGTCCGCTGAGGCGGATCGGGGCCGAGCGAGTATTCCAGTGCCGGGTGGCAGCCACCGAGTCCCGATTTTTTTCGGGATGAGGTGGATGTCAAATGTTCTTCAATCCTCATCGACCTTCATTCGTCGGCTCTGCTTGATCTTACTGTGTTGCCGCTTATTCTCCAGCCGCCGCTGCTTTTGGCCGTAGGGGACTTGCGTTTTTTTGCGGGGTTTGGGGGGTGTAAGGGCCTGTCGCAACAGTTCAGCCAGCCGCTCGGTCGCGGCCTTGCGGTTGGCCAATTGCGTGCGATGCTCCTGACAAGTGATCTGCAACCGGCCGAAGCGGTCCAGCCGCCGGCCGAGCATCCGTCGGATCCGGTCTTTGTGGAACACGCTTAATGTCGCACAGCTCTCGAAATCAAACGACACCGTCGCGCGGGTGCTCACCTTGTTTACATTCTGCCCGCCTGGCGCGCTGCTGCGAGAAAACGACACTGTCAGGTCATCGGCTCGAATGACGATCCCATCTCGGATTTCAAATTCTTCGGCCATCGTATTACTTGGCCCTCACCACCACCGTCTGATTCAGTTTTGGCGCGGTGGCCGGGAAAAACAGGTGTTTACTATCGGCCGTCCCCGCGTCGATGTAGTATTCCAGATCAGCCCCGGTCATTTCCGCGGGTAGCGTGATCTGATAGACGCCGCGGGCCAGATGCGTCATCGGCTTTTTGACATACTCGCCCTTACCCATCGGCCGCACGAAGATCGCGATCTCCGTGGGCTTGGTACCCTGAATTACGGCCCGGATCTTCAGCGCTTCGCCGGTGTTAATCATCGAGCGAACCGTCGGCACAAACAACCGCGCATCTCCCGTGTAACCTTTGGCGAGCCTGGCATCGTCGGGAAGCGGAGTGCCCAGGAGCTTTTCCAATTCCTGCCCCGGCCGAGTCAGCACCATCGGGATCACATGCTGTTGCCAGTTGGTGACATTGCCCAGCCCGCCCTGCGTGGTCACCGCCTGCAGCAGCCAGCGATGAACCTCCGCCACATCGGCGACAAGCTGTTTGCGGAGCGGCAGTGCCAGTTCCGCGGCGGCCTTCTTTCTCGCGGCCTCGTCAGGTGCGGCCTTGGCCTTTTCGATCGCCGCGTTGTATAGCGCCCAGTCGCAGTTGACTTTGGCAATTGCCCGGAGATAACGGAACTGGTTGAGCCAATAATTGAAGCGTTCGAGGTTCCCCTCGCCGCGGATCTTCGGCACAAGTGCCGCCATCTGATCGACAAATGCATACTCCTTGCTGACCTGTTCCCACGGCCGGCCGTCGGGAACGATGCCGCCGGGACCATCCACCCAGGTCGAAGGCCGCGGAAGGCAACCGGCGCGATAGGGCTTCTGGTCCGGCGTGTATCCGCCGTCGAGCCGCACAAAGACCGCCGCAAGCTCGACCGCCGCCTCCGGGCCGAACTGCGACTTCGCCCAGTCGGCATAGAAATCATCCACCGGCAGATCGCGCGGCCGCGTGTCGGTAGCGACCATCGACTGCATGTCGGCCTCGTAGTCCTTCCACGCTGGGCCGCCGCAGTTGATCTTGCGGACGAAGGCCTTTGCATCGGCGGCGTTGCCATCGATGGCGATCCCGGCGATTGACGGGAACTCGACCTGCTTGACAAACCCAATCACCAGCAACCCGTCGGTGACCGCGACATCCTTAAATATGCGATCCATCGCCTTGTCCTTGCCGACGGTCGCGAAGATGTCCAGCGACTCGATGACCGTCTTGCCCTGCAATTTCACGCCGAAGACCCGCTTGCCCTTTTCGGTATAGTGCGGCTCGCAGAATTTCAGCGAGACGGTGTAAGTGCCGTTGGGAACCCTAAACTTGTAGGCCTCGACATCGTAGCGGACCGTCTGGTAGATCGTCGGCTCCTGCGTATCGGTGATCGTGTTGTTGGGGAACTGTGCGACATTGCCGCCGACGCATCCCTCAGCCGGCAGCGCCGGTTCGATCTTGCCAGTCTTGCCGGGCGCGGGGTTCCAGCCTGATTGATCCCACGCCGCCATCGCCAGGGCCGAGACATTCGGCCCCAGGATCCGTGTCCGCCAGTGAATACCCATCAGGCCCGTGCACCCGTAGGCCAGCGCGTCGGCCGCATCGCGCCGCATCCGTCCGGCCCAGAGCTGCGGAGCGATCAGTGCCGGATCATCCTCCATCCACGGGATTGCCCAGATCGGCCGGCCCTTGATCTTCGCAAAGCCCGGCTCGACGAACGAAAAGCCCACATTACAGTTGATGCAGCTCAGCGGCATCGACTTGGGTAGAAAGTTATCGAACAGCGCACGGTCCGTCGGTGGCCCAAGCACCCACCCGCAGGTCGCCAGAACAAACGGCGGCTTGACCTTTTCCGCGGCGTTGATCGCGGCCTTCAGGTCCGCGATCGTCGCATCGACCTGCTCCTGTTTGGTCCCCTCCCATGTCCAGCCCTCCGGCGTCCAGAACCAGTAGTAGTCCAGCGGCTGGACCTGCTTGATCCGCGCGAACATCCCCTCATAGACCTCCTGTACCACGGCCGGATCGGCGGGGTTTTTCCCGGCGGCCTTGAGCCGCTCTTTAACGGGAGTCGGGATCGTCAGCGGCGTCTCGGTACCGATGCAGGTCTGGATGCCCAGCGACTTGGCATACGAGAAGATGTCGTTAAGAAACACGCCCATGTCGTTAAAGAGCTTATCCTGCGTGGCCTTCGGGGCCGTCGTCCAGGGATTGACGCCGGTCATGTAGTCAGCGCCGTAATCATCGGTTTCGAAAATCTCGTCTGCTCCGTTGATGTAGGCCCCGGTGTTGGTCTTCTCGCAGCCCCAGGCCCCGGTGATGTTGTTGGTGGTAAAGTGCCGCGCGGGATACGACGCCTTCACCGTGCCGTCGGGATTGATCTCCTCTTTCGGGCCGATCCACACCAGCGGCTCGGGTCCCACGCCGCCTTCCGGGTAGGTGTGTAGTCCGAAGAAATTCATCCGCAGCTTGGGCAATTGGCCGAGCACGGCCTTGTAGCCCTCCGCGTCCCACCAGTCCGGCCCCTCGGGAAAATNNAAATCGTGGAACGGCTGAATCCCGCGATGCACAAACAGCGGCTTGCCGGTACTATCGATCTGTGGCAGATCGAGCTGCATCCGCTCGTCCGGCACGACATCGCCGTGCATATAGAACCGCACGCCAAGCTTCTCGGAAAATTGATACGCCCCATACAAGAGACCCAGATCATCGCCGCCGACAATCAGCACGGCCTTGCGATTACCCTGCTCGACGGTCTTGAGCCGATACTGCTCTTTAGCCAGCGCGGCAATCTGCCCAGCCAGCGCCGCATCCGTCAAAAACGGCTTAAGCAAATCAGTCTGACTTTTGTTGGCCAAAACGATCAATCCCGTTTGCGATGGGACCTTGGATTCAATCGTCAGCACCTCCCCCGTCCGCAGATACACATACCGCCGCACCTCCTGCCCCGCCAGCACCGACAAGGCCGACTCCCCCCGCGACACAATTACCACCTCGGCTTTCTGCGCCGCCATCGCGGTGATTGACCCAGCAACCATAATCGCNNTGTCTCGCGCAGACGATACTCCCCATTAATGCCCATCGGAATCCCCGCATCATATTCATTTCTCCTCACCATGAAAATCAAGAACCCTATCTGTTTTTGGCCGTACTTTAGACCTCGGAATTTCTCTCCCACAGCGATCGAGGGCTTTACGAGTATAGTTGGCCAATAAATCCTCATCGGAATTCAACCATCTGTAGATGTATAGAGTATCGTTCTTCCGATGATATCGTTCATTATAGTTGGACAGAATCCACTCAAATGAATCAAGAAATTCTGGGTTATGAGCCAATTCAGGAAATCGTTCAAAGTAGGGTTCAGCATCAAAGACCAATATCACGGGCACATATTCAGCATAAATCAGATTACCAATATTTCCCACCAATAGGACAAATAGTCCGACACATAAAACGATAATAATGAATCGAGATTTTTTCGACTTAAACCGCATTTAGTCGTATCTGGAATCTTTTCTTGTATGGGAACGAATTGGTTTTTGCTTTTTGTATTTCGGCTTTGTTTAGAGTTTAGAATTTCGTGCTTAGGATTTCTACACCTG
>PMBP01000509.1 GCA_003152975.1 Phycisphaerales bacterium
GCCAACAAGATCGGGACCTACGGCCTTTCGGTCCTGGCGGCGGCGCATCGGATTCCCTTCTATGTCGCGGCGCCGTCGAGCACCTTTGACCTGTCGATTCCCGACGGTTCGCGGATCGTTATCGAGCAGCGCAGCGGCGAGGAGGTCACGACGATCGGCGGCATTCGTCTGGCCCCGGAGGGCGCCGGCGTGTATAATCCGGCCTTTGACGTGACCGATGCGTCGCGGATCACGGCGATCATCACCGAGCGCGGCCTGATCGAGCGGCCGACGACAGCGGCGATCGCCAAAGTCCTTGCGCGGACCTGCGGCCCATCGGCGAGCTAACGGAAAAACGATGCGAGTCCTCTTTGACCTTGTCCATCCAGCTCAGGTACATTTTTTCAAGAACGCCATCGGGCGATTGAAGGCCGACGGCCACGCGGTGCTGGTGGCCGCGCGGGGCAAGGATGTCGCGCTAGCGCTGCTGGATGCGCTGGGGATCGAGTACCGCTTGATCAGCGACAAGCGTGGCGGACCGCTGGGTTTGGCGCGGGAGTGGTGGATTCGGGCGGCGCGGTTGTATCGGATGGCGAAGAATTTTCGGCCGGATGTGATGGTCGCCCGCGTGGGGGTTACGGTCGGGCCGGTGGGCAAGCTTCTGGGCGTGCCGACGGTGGTCTACGACGACATGGAGCAGGCGCGGTTGCAGGCGACGGTGGGGATGTCGTTTGCGACCTATATATGCACGGGGCTGGGTTATGGTCGCGACTTTGGCCGCAGGCAGGTCCGCTTTGCCGGGCCGCCGGTGCTGGCGTACCTGGCTCCGAAGTATTTTACACCCGATGCCGATCGCCTTCGCCGCTGCGGGGTCAATCCCGATGATCGGCTGATTTTCATCCGCACGGTCGCGTGGGGCGCTTCGCACGATGTCGGCCGCAAGGGCAGCCGGCCTGAAGAATTGCGGGGGATGGTCGAGCGGTTGACGAAATTCGGCCGCGTGCTGATCAGCTCCGAGGGCCCGCTTCCAGACGAGTTGGGAGCGTGGCGAAATCCTGTCGCCGTTGCGGATATCCATCACCTGCTGGCCTTTGCGGCGATCGCCTTAGTCGAGGGGGGTACGATGGCGGCCGAGTCGGCCGTGCTGGGAACGCCAGCGGTGTGTTTGCAGAGCTACAATTTCGGGTATCTGGTCGCGCTGGAAAAACAATACGGCCTGATCGCCCGCGCGGGATCGGTGGCCGCGGCGCTGCCGATCGCCGAAGGGCTGCTGGAACTGCCGGACCTGCGGCAGCAATGGCGGCAAAAACGCGACCGGCTGCTGGCCGAGAGCGAGGATGTGACGGAGTTTCAGTTGCGGATGATCGAACGAGCGGCGGCTGAACATCCGGTAAAGTGGAAGGCGAAATAATTTGCCTCACGCTAAGGCGCCAAGACGCAAAGAAAAGATTAGAAGAGGAATTCAATTGATTTATTTGCGGCTTTGCGTCTTTGCGTGAGATTATACAAGAGGATCGCATGGCAGGATGGATCAAGCAAATCTTCAATCGCATCGACCGATCGCTGAATGTCGATTCGTTCCGCTGGCTGGGACGGTTGGGACTTTTGCGGAAAGGCGAAACGCCGGAGTTTGATCAGCTCCGGGAAGTGGCCCGGGCGATGGTTCCCGCGAACGGCAGTCTACGATTGCATCTGGGGTGCGGCAAGGTTCGGCTGGAGGGGTTCGTCAACATCGACCACCGCGCGACCAGCGCGACCGATCTGGAGTGCGACATCCTGCAGTTGCCGTTCGACGATAACACGGCCGTGCGGATCGAGTCGTATCATGTCATCGAACACTTGGGCCGACACGAGGCCGTACGGGCCGTCCGCGAGTGGCACAGGGTCCTGGCGCCCGACGGTGTGCTGGTGATCGAGTGCCCGGACTTTGACGCCGCCTGCCGCGAGTACTTGGGCGGCCGCCAGGACCGCATCGATAATATTTTTGGCCTTCAGCGATTCGAGGGGGATAGTCACAGGTTCGGATACAACTTCGAACGGCTTGAGGGCCTGCTGGCTGAATGTGGATTTGGATCGATCGTGCAACAGCCGCCGACTGATTACCACAAGGAGCAGGAGCCGTGCCTTCGAGTGGAGGCCGAAAAGTAATGGATGAAATTGAATATTGACGATTGACTAATATTCAATAGTCACTATTCAATAATCAATGCCCGGCGTTTCGGGTAATGAAACGATTGCCAATGAATGAATCTGTGACCATCAGTGATGTCGTCGTCAACGGGTGGTGCACGGGCTGCGGGACCTGTGCTGGCTGTTGCCCGGCCGATGCGCTGTCGATGGAGCCGACCGCCGACGGCCGGTATGTTTCGCAGCTGGACGAGAATCGCTGTACGGCCTGTGGCCTATGCCGCAAGGTCTGCCCGCCGGCCAACGAGAACTTCAGGCCGCTCAACGAGTTTGTCTTCGGGGGCCTGCCGGACAATGTTCTGCTGGGCAACCATCGCGGATGCTTTCTGGCCCACAGCGCCGACGCCGACATCCGCTTCCGCGCAACCTCCGGCGGATGCGTCACGACGCTGCTGCTGGGCCTGTTGCGGAGCCGACAGATCGACGGGGCCGTCGTTGCGCGCCTCGCTGCCGATGATCCCCTGCGGGCCGAGTCGTTTATCGCCCGCACCGAGGGCGAGATCCTCTCGGCCATCGGTTCCAAGTATCTGCCCGTGCCGGTCAATACGATGCTGAGCCAGATCGGGTCCGAAAGCGGGCGGTTCGCGTATGTCGGCCTGCCGTGCCACATCCACGGCCTGCGGCGGGCACAGATGGCGATTCCGGCACTTAAGGAAAAGATACCGTTTCTGTTCGGGCTGGTCTGTTCGCGGACGATGAGCCATCACGGCTGGCGGCTGGTGCTTGACAAGATGGGCGTTAATCCCGGCGACATCCGCGAACTGAAATTCCGCGGGGACGGCTGGCCGGGCGGATTGACGGTGACGATGTGCGACGGATCGCTGAAGACGATGCCCATGCTCGGCTCATGGTTCAGCGAGATCTTCGGCGGATTCTATTTCAGCCAGCCGTACTGTGCGCTGTGCGACGATGTCCTGGCCGACTATGCCGATATCTCCTTCGCCGATGCGTATCTGCCCGAGGTGATCAAGGCCGACAAGGTGGGGACTTCGATTGTGATCGGGCGGACAGAGGCGGGGCGGGCCCTTATCGAGCAGATGCGTTCGGACGAACAACTGGAGGCCAGCGATCTTTCCGCAAACCGGGTACTGGCCTCGCAGGGATTTGTCACGCTGTATAAGAAACGGAATCTTCCTGCGCGAGTACGCATCCTGAGTTGGCTTGGCCGATCAATCCCGATTACTCTCAAAGGCCGAACGGAGGGTTTCCTTCGGCCGACCATATGGGATTATCTGACGGCGATGGTTCCCTGCCTGAATATTCGGATATCCAGAAATCGTTTCACGCGAGGGATGCTTCGCCGAATGCCACTGGGGCTGTTGAGTTTTTTGCGGAAATCGTATAAATGGCTGCTGATGCGGCAATCGAAATCGCTTCTCGAGGACCGATGAGCAAACAAACCGTTCATATTGTGATCACTAATTCGCACGGCGACAACCGGGGCGACGAGGCGGCCCAGCGGAGCATGATCCGGGTGCTCGCCGAGTTGATCCCGCAGGCAAAGTTCACCATCCTGACGAATTCTCCGAAGGGGCTTTCGATGCCGGAGGGCGTCGAGGTCCGGCCGACCTTTGCGGCGTGGAACCGGCGGTTTCCGTTCTTCCCATTGCCGATGATCCTGCTGTGGCTGGCCCTGCGAAAGCTGGGCTTGAAACCAGCATGGCTCAATCGCCTTGCCCTGTTTGGCTCGCTGGATTCGATCGCGCGGGCCGACCTGGTGCTCTCGGCGCCCGGCGGGCCGTACATCGGCGAGATTTATCGCGGGCACGAACTGTCGGAGCATCTGCTGCACCTGTGGATTGCCGAGAAGCTCGGCAAACCGGTGATGATCTACGGGCCATCGATGGGCCCCTTTACGACGGGCCGAAACCGTATCCGCCACCGACTGCTCGATGCCGTTCAGGTGATCACGCTCCGCGACCCGATCAGCCGACAGTACCTCGATGAACTCAAGGTCACCGGCCCGCTGGTCTATGTCGCGGCCGACTCGGCCTTTCAGGATTCGGTTGTGATCGACGCCAAGCGACTCGAACAGATCCTGGTTTCCGAAGAAATCTTCGATCCCGCCAACCCCCATATTCCCCTGATCGGCGTCACGCCGGCCGGGGCGCGGTGGAACTATCGCAACGCCGCCGAGCCGAAAATCAAACAGGCCGAGTATGTTGCCCTCATGGCCCAGACGGTCGATCATCTTATCGAGACCTATGGCTGCCGCGTCGTGTTTTTCCCGCAGCTCTATGGGCGATCCAGCGATCTGCCGCTGATCCAGTCGATCGTCGATAAGACGCGCTATGCGGATCAGGTCTGCATCCTGTCCGACCGGCATGACAGCGACATCCAGCAGGCGGTAATCTCGCGGATGGATATGATGATCGCCAACCGCTACCACTCGGCGATTTTCGCGATCAAGCAGGCCGTGCCGGTCGTCTGTATCGCCTACGAGCACAAGGCCAGGGGCGTCATGCGGCAAGCGGGCGTCGAGGAGAACCTTATCGATATTGGCGAGCTATCCTTCGAAAAGCTTTCCGCCGCGATCCGCCGCGCGTGGGAGAATCGACAGGCCATCCGCCAACAATTACAGGCCTCTGTGCCGATCCTCCGGAAGTCCGCACGCATCAGCTCTCACGCGGCCGTTGCCCTTCTCCATTGTCTTGATCGAGGTCAGCTTGATCGCAAGACGCTGGCCGATGAAATCGAACGGATGTAGATAGCAGGGGGGATTTGACCTATTCCTCGCCGGGCGTCGGCGTGTTGCCGTTGGAGGCGGGCGGTTGGCCGCGTTTACGGAGCATATCCCAGCCGCCCAGAGCGATTCCCAGCACGAGGATCACGCCCGTGGAGACCACGCGGACGAACGCCGAGACCAGCACGCCCTGAGCCATGCCGATGCCCATCAGTTCGCTGAGTTTTCCCCAGACGACCTCCTGCACGCCGAGGTTGCCGGGCGTGAGGTTGATGTAGAAGCTCAGCTTAAAGAGGGCATAGAATACCGCCAATGCCGCAAGGTCCACCCGCGCGCCGATGGTCAAAAAGTACAGGTGGAACATCAGGACCGTCCGCGCGAAGATCACCAGCCCCAGGGCAAACAGCTTGGCGAGGTACCCGCCGTCGGCGAGATTTTCCACGCTGACCCGCAGGACCTCGGCGGTCTTGTTGTGCAGCCACAGGAGGGGCCCAGAGGCAAACCGCAATCGCCGGAACGCGGCTTCGAAGGCGATGGGCCCGGCGATGGCCGCGACGGTCGCGATGCCGAGAACTTTCCAGGCGAGAAAGGGACCGATGCGGAAGTCACGGCTGAAGAGCAGGACAATACCAGTGGCCAGGATCAGGTTCATGCCGGTATCCATCCACGCCATCGAGGTGTTGGCGGCGATGTAGCGGGTGTAGGAGACGCCGTAGTCGCGTTTGAGGATGACGCCGCGCGAGACATTGCCGGCCTGAACGAAGATCGTGTTGAGGAAGCGGCCGATGATGAACAGCTTCATCCACGGCCAGGCGGGGAGCTTGCGGCCGCTGCATTTTTCCATCACCATCTGGAAGCGCACGCCCTGGATATAATAGTACAGAAGCTGCAGGGCGAGAATGCCGGCCAAGAGCCAGCCGTTGAGCGAAAAAGCGATCCGGATGTCGGCCCGGCTGTCGTAGAAGAATTTCACCAGGTACGCCAGACACGCGATCGCCAGAAGCCAGCGGAGGAGGGTCTTCCAATGCTTCATGGCCGGGTCTCCGGGGCGCGATTGGCCGACAGGATTGCTTCGACTCGCTCGATGCATTGCAGCCAATAGGATTCGTTGTTGCCTTTGGCCGTTCGCCACGGCCGAGCGCCGGAACCGTATCGGTGGATGAGCATCGGGCGGCTTGCGAATGCGAACAATTCAAACTCCCGTGCCAGCTCGGCCCAGACGGGATCGGTCGGGGCATCGAGTGATGTTGCATCCTCCGGCAGAATGTCGTCAAAGACGATCGACGCCAGTTTTCGCTGTCGCGCCGCCCGCGCGATCCGCCAGCCGGTGTCCTGACTGAAGGTGCCGAGCCATCGTTCGGAGAATCGCGCGTAAGATCTGGCCGCGGCCGATTGTTCGAACGCTCGGCGATTGAGCAAGCCGCCGAGCCGCCCGATCTGTCGAATGACAAAGACGCCCGTGTTACACCACGGGCAATCGTTGTACGGCCGCCAGTCCATCGGAAGTTGGTTAGTCAGTTTCCGCCGAAAAAAGCAGAATACCGGGCTGGGAAAGTCGTGATACTTACCAACCTTCCACCGCGGATACGGCGCCCCGATTGCCCATGCATTCTTGGCCGACAACGCTTCGAGGCAAAGCAAATCCCATTGTGGCGCAAAAACATGCACATCAGGATCGACCACCAGCACGAATTCCGTCTGCACAAGTTCCATCGCCTTGTTGATCGCGAAGGCATGCGCCTTTGATCCGCTCAGTCCCCGGCAATCCATCGGNNAGCCGCCGGATCCAGCCGGCGCTGTGCCAGTTGACGGTTACGATCGTGATGTCGGCCATTGGGGTGGGCCCATCCGGACGAAACTCGGTAATCGATGCGGCGAATTCATTCGATTGTTATATCAAAAACGGCCGATAATGGAAATGACAGTTTCGACTTTTCCGGTCGGATCGGGTAGAATCTTCGCCGGCCGCAAGACATCGGGAGACGGGCTTGAAGCTGATCATCCAGATACCGTGTTACAACGAGCAGCAGACCCTGCCGCAGGTTCTGCAGGAGTTGCCGCGCCAATTGCCGGGGGTCGATTCGATCGAGGTCCTGGTCATCGATGACGGCAGNNATCGTCAACACCGACGGCGACAACCAGTACGACGGCGCCTGCATCGCCGAGCTGATCGCGCCGATCGTCGAGGGCCGGCTTGATGTCGTCGTGGGCAGCCGGCCGATCGAACAGATCGAGGAGTTTTCTTGGTGGAAGAAGCGGCTCCAGCGGTTCGGCAGCCGGATGGTCCGCCAATTTTCCGGCACCGACATCCCCGACACCACCAGCGGCTTTCGCGCCTACTCGGCCCAGGCGGCGATGAAGCTGCATGTGTTCAACCGCTACACCTACACGCTGGAGACGATCATCCAGGCCGGGCTAATGCGCGAGCGGATCGGCTCGGCGTCGGTCCGCGTCAACGCCCCCACCCGGCCGTCGCGGTTGATCCGTTCGACAAGGGGCTATGTCGGCCGGTCGATCTCGATCATCCTGCGGTCGTACATCACCTACAAGCCGCTACGGACCTTTGCCTATGCGGCGGCGGTCCCGATGCTGGCGGGGCTGGGTCTGTGCGGGCGGTTCCTGTGGTTCTACGCCACCGGTTCGGGTATAGGCCATCTCCAATCGCTGATCCTGGCGGCGGTGTTGCTGATCCTGGCGTTTCACCTGATCACGCTGGGGATCCTGGCCGACCTGATCAGCGCCAACCGCAAGCTAATTCAGGAGGCGTTGTATCTTAATCGCCGCCAACTCTACGCCCCCGGCCGCCGCCCGTCGCCGCCGGATTCGTAAATTCTCGTTTTGCCGCAGGGATGGTGGCCGTGCCAGATCGCAGGAAAATCCGCCCCTTCAAGTCCTCCCGGAATCTGTCCGAGGTAGCCGTTGTAACATTGTTGCCGGAGTCCCGGTGGGACAAACAGATACTGTGGGCGATCATCATCGTTCTGCTGGCCTTCGGGATCTTCAAGGCGATCGTCCTGTGGGGCGCCTATCCGATTCCCAACCCGGATTTCCCCGGCTTTATCGCGACCGGCAAATCCCTGCTGGGCTTGCATCTACCCGAAAGCTTCAAGCGGGCGCCCGCCGTGGGCATCATGCAGGTGTTGCTGAGCCGCGTGCTTGCGGTCGCCAATCCCGAATTGACGGCCGGTTGGCTGCTCAACGCCATCCTGTCGGTGTTCAACGGCGTTCTGTTGTTTTTGGTCGGCCGCCGATTCGTCGGAAATCTTGCCGCGCTGGTTGCCATCGTCGCGATGCTCAACCCGTGGGTTCTGATCGCACAGGTGGACCCGGTTGCCGAAACGACGATGCTGTTTTTCATTTTCCTGAGTTTTTGGCTGATGTTTGTCCAGTCCCGCTGGGTCTATCTTGCGGCCTCGATCGCCTCGATGGTGCGATATGAATGCGTCGCCCTGATCGCGATCGCATTTATTCTGGATCTTCTGAAATGTACGACGAAGCAGCAACGGTGGCGGGCCATCGGGTTGTTCGTTGCGGCCTTGGTTCCGTTCTTGTTGTGGATGCTGGGGACCTGGCTGACCTGGAATCCCACGGCCAGCCACTACCTCAAGCATTACGGCCATGGTAATTGCATCCGGGACTATTTGACTTTTCTGGGTCAGTCGGCCTTTTTGTCGCTGTTTCAGTGGCCGCCGGCGGTCGCCGCCAGTTTCCTTCCGCAAGCGAATGCCCCATCGGCCCAGACCCTTCAGCACTCTGTCCAAATTCAGTCGGTTGTCGTTCTTGGGATCGCGGGCATCGGCACGGCGGCATCGCTGGTCACGGCGGGTTTTCGCCGGAACGCCCCCGTGTTGGCCCTGTGGTCGTTTGTGGTTCTGTATCTGCCGGTCCATCTGTTCCGTGTCGAGACTCACCATCGCTATACCATTCCCATCGCCGGACTGCTGCTGTTGTTGTGCTGTATCGGCTGGAAAGATATGCTGCAATCGTACGCCCGATGGTCGGTACCGCGCTGGATGCCAGTGGTCCTTGCGGTTGCTGTCGCGTCGGTTGCGGTGATCTGGCTTGGGATGCTGCTGGCGATTTTGCCCGCGATTGCCAAGCTGTATATCAAGGGCCGCTGGCTGCCGTGGGCGGGCCTGGTCGTGATTGCCGCCGTCTGGGTTCTGGAATGGATCCGCAGAGGCCGAAAGGGCGGCGTTGAGAATCTTGCGGCCTGCTGTCTGGCGGCGGTCGCGGTGGTGTCGGTCCAGTTCCCGGCCGTCGGGGTCATCGGCAACGGTACTCGCGTCGAGTTCAAGCGGCTGGCCGACTGGTACCTGGCCAACTCCAAACCCGGCCAGCGCCTGGCCGACCGATACGCGGGAACTCTGCGGTTGATGGCGCCATCCCGCGGCGATGATTTTGTCAACATGGCCCGCGAACTTCAGAGCCAGACGCTTGAGGAATTCTACGGGAAATGTTATAACCTGAATGTTCGATATGTCGCCTGGAGCCCGCGCGGCAGCGCCGGTACCAAGCAGGGCCTGGAGGTCGTCGGAACGATTCTGACCCAGCCCCGGGACTACGATCGCTTGCGGTTTGTCCTCCGCATTGAGACCGGCCCGGGACAGTGGATCCATGTCTTTNNAGCCGGCTTCTGCGGCCGGATGAAAAGGATGTCGCACCGCCCGGACCGTAATGATGGCAGCGATCCCGCGAAGACCAACAACCCGTCGCCCGCCCCGGCCGGATTCATTTTCCGCCGCCGCGGCCGCTGCGCCGATCGAGCTGGACCCCGGCGGGGAACGGCGACTGCACATTCTCTTTGTGGTCCTGCTTGGGGCTTATGGGATTTTTCAATCAATCCTGTATTACGGTCACCAGATTGTCCCCAATTCCGATTTCTTCGACTTTATCCGGGTCGGGAAAGAACTGTGGTCCCTTCAAATGCCCAGTTCCTTCAAGCGGGCCCCCGTCGTGGGCCTCCTGCAGGTGGGGCTAAGCAAAATTGTCGGCGGCCGACAAGCGGACCTGACGGCCGGGTGGCTGCTCAATTCGATCCTGCACCCGCTGAATTTCCTGCTGCTCTATGGAATCGCGCGACGGCTGATCGGTCGGTCGGCCTTTGTGTTCGCGGCCCTGACGATCATCAACCCCTGGGTCCTTGACGCACTGGTCCACCCCGTCGCCGAGACGACGCTGCTGTTCTTCATCCTGCTGTCGTTCTGGCTGCTGTTCCGCCGATCGCGATGGGCGTACCTGGCGGCCTCGCTGGCGACCATGACGCGGTATGAGGGCGCCGCCCTGATCATGGTGGCCTTCGTTTGGGACCAGATCGAGGCAAAAACCGTTCGCCAGCGACTGCTCAGTCTGGTGTTGTCCGTGGCGGCTTCGATCCCGCTGGCGCTATGGATGTGGGGCACCTACGCCTATTGGGACCCCACGGCCAGCCACTACCTCCGCCACTACGGTTACCGAACCTGCATCAAGAAATACTGGGGATACCTGTGGCAGGTCACGCTGCTCAACTGGTTTCGCTGGCCGATCGAGATCAAGCGGTATTTCCTGGACCGACCGGACACCCCGGCCGAGCTTCAGGAAATGATCGCCGAACTGAAGCCGTGGTATCTGACGGTTAAAATCGTCGGATCAGTCGCGGTCCTGTCGGGGATCGTCTTCGGACTTCGCCGACGGCGATGGGAGATCCTGGGCCTTTTGTTGTTTATCGTGCCGTTCTTCTTCGTACATTCGCTCCGGGCGCGAACCCAGCCGCGGTATTGCATGCCGGTGGGCTGGATCGTTCTGCTGCTGTGCTGGTACGGCCTCCAGCAGGTCTGGCTCTGGCTGAACGCGTCATCATCACCGCCAGGTGGGTCGAGTGATTCCGTCCCGATCGTTCGCGGATGGGACCAGATCAAAGCACGGCTTTGCCGTTGTCTGGATGGGTTGAGATCCCTGCGGGATCCGTTGTGTCGGCATCCCATCGCGTTTACCGCTGTCGTTTCCGCCGGACAGGTCGTTATTATCGTCACCGCAATTCTCTGGCTGCAGGTACTCTTGGGATATCTGGTCATGCCGCTTGTGGCCGGGCGCAGCCCTCGGTCGGCTCCACTGGTCTATGCGGCGATGGCGATGGTCTTCGTCGGGTTGGGGGTCGATCTGTTTGTACGGCGATGGCGAATTCACCTCGGCATGATAACCGCGGCCTTCGTGATGACCCTGATCGTGATGTCCAACCAGTTCCTGGTCATCTACAAGCTCGGCGACGGCCAGTCCGACAAGGAATTCCGCATGTTGACCGACTGGTACCTTGAAAACGCCAAACCCGGCGAAAAGCTCGTCACAACCCTCCCGCAGATCGTCAGTCTGTACGACCAATCCATCGAGCCATATCTGGTTCGGACCTCTTCGCTCCAAGGCGAAACGCTGGAGGATGTTATCCGGGATTGTTATCGGCAGAACATCATCTACCTGGCGTGGGATTCGCGGATCGGGCTATTCAAAAAGGACGCCTATTACCTCAAATGGCGTATGGGTCGTATTGCGGAACTGCAATCCCGGCGGGATTACGGGCCACTTGAATTCGTTACGCAACTCAAGCACACCGATCGGCGGTATATCAACCTCTACCGTCTCCGGCCGCAACCGGCCCCGCGTTTGATCGAAACTCCTCCGAACCGCCGCACGCCCCTGACGCCGACACCCCGGCCCAGCCGCAGATATCCCTGACGGTCGGCCGCCTTCAACTCACGGCGACGACCTGCTTGACTTCGGGAACTTGTTGCTTAAGCAGCCGCTCGACGCCCATCTTTAGCGTCATCGCCGCGCCCGGGCATCCGCGACAGGCGCCCTGCAGGCGCACCCGCACCGTGTTGTCCGGGTCGATCCCCACCAGCTCGATATCGCCGCCGTCGTTCTGAAGGCGGGGACGGATCATCCCGATGACTTCCTCGACCTGCTCTTGAAGCGTCTTTTTCGGTTGGCAACCGCACGAATCGCACATCGAATCATCTCCATAGAATCATTTCGGGCGGTATTATACCCCCGTCAATATTCATTCACAAACCAAATCCTGATTTGACCCTCAACTACTTACCCTACGGATTTACGGGATCAAAGTTCAAGGATTTCGAGGGTCTCTGAGTCCTCTTTGGGGACTCAAGCGACATTCGACATGCCCGGAACAGGATCATGGTCTCCCGGTATGGATCTGGCGCTCAGTCCGCTCGGAGAGCGGAACCAGGGCAAGTTCAATTGGGGGCGTCATCGGGGAAGGTCGCCTCGGGTGCCGCGGTTTATCCTGCGCAAAAATTGGTTGCCGCTCGTTTGAGTACCTTCTATAATACAATTAAGGACAAGGATGATGTATTAATTTGTAAATCGCACAGTTCGTGCCGAACGGGATTGGGACCTATGTCCAATTCACTTTGAACCATGACAGAATGAGAATGAGCGATAGGGACACACATCCTGTGCTGGTAACCGGCGCCAGCGGCTTTATCGGTCGGCATTTGGTGCATCGTCTGATCGAGCGTGGCTTCCGGGTGTCCTGCCTGGTGCGAGAAATTTCCTTTACTGATGATCTGCGGTCAGTTGGCGCTCGATTGCTCACGGGAGATGTGACCGATCGGGCCGACATGGAAAGGGTATTGGCGGCGTCGCAGGCCAGGATCGTGTTCCATCTGGCCGGGCTGTTGAAGGCCTTACGGACCCATGATTTTCTGCGCGTCAACGCCGGTGGCGTTGAATCCGTCGCGGCCGCCTGCGCGGACTGTGCTGAGCCGCCGGTGTTGGTCGTGGTATCCTCGCTGGCCGCAGCGGGGCCTTGTGCGGTTGACCGGCCTGGCGTGGAAAGCGATCCGCCAACGCCGGTTTCCGCTTACGGTCGCAGCAAGCTTGCCGCAGAACGGACTGCGGCCCGGTATGCCGGACGGGTGCCGATCAGCATCGTGCGTCCGCCGATCGTCTTTGGCGCCGGGGATCGGGCCGTGCTCGAAATGTTCCGGTCGATCGCACGCTGGGGTCTTCATATCGTGCCCGGCCGAAGCCAGCGACGCTTCTCGCTGATCCATGTGGCCGACCTGGTCGAGGGGCTGCTCCTGGCCGCGGAGAAAGGCGAGCGTCTGCCTCCCGACGGTTCGCCGGGCCAGGGCGTTTATTTTATGGCGACCGACGATCATCCGACCTACGCCCAGCTCGGAGAGGCAATCGCCATGGCATTGGGAAACAAGCGCGTAACCGTCGTGCGCCTGCCCGGGCCGCTGGTGCGATGCATCGGACTCTGCGGCGACGCGATGACCTGGATTCGGCGGCGTCCCGTTTGGATCAACAGCGACAAGATGACCGAAGCCCTGGCCGGGTCGTGGATGTGCTCCTCCGCCAAGGCACGCGCCGATCTGGGTTGGCATCCGGCTATCGCACTGGCCGACCGTCTTCGCGAAACGGCACAAGGGTATCGTCAGGCAGGATGGCTCTGACCTCGGCTGATCCATATCAAGGGTTCGCGACATCCTGTCGTGAACTGAAGCAACCGTGTTCACACGGTCAATCGTGACGACTCCGATCGCTACAGCTTGGCCAGTTCGTCGGCAACGGCGCTGACCGTGGCGTGGATTTGCGCCTCGCTGTGATTGGTCGTGATGAAAAATCGCAGGCGAGCGAGGTCGTCGGGCACGGCCGGGTACAGAATGGGTTGTACATTGATGCCGCGCTCGAACAGGGCGCCTGACAGGTGCAGACTTTTAACCGAGCTGCCAACGATCACGGGGATCACGGGCGTGCCGGCGGCCAGGCCGGTGTTCAGACCGCGTTCTTTGGCCAGTTTCAGGAACAACGCCGCCAACTCGTGCAGCCGGGCCACGCGCTGCGGCTGGCGCTGCAAGACCTGCAGGGCCGCCAGAGCCGCCCCCGCGTTGGATGGAGACAGGCCCACGCTATAGACGAACCCCGGCGCGGTGTACTTGAGGTATTCGACCATCTCGGCCGATCCGGCGATGTATCCGCCGCAACTGGCCAGCGACTTGGAAAGCGTGCCCATCCATAGATCGACATCCTGGCGGGCTACGCCCCAATGTTCGCCGACGCCCCGGCCGGTCGGCCCCATGGTTCCCAGCGAATGCGCCTCATCGACCAGCATCAGCGTCTTGTGCTTTTTCTTCAGTTCCACGAAACGGGGAAGTTCAGGGAAGTCGCCATCCATGCTGTACACNNCGATGGCGATCAGCACGCGGCGATATCGATGGCGATTTTCGGACAACAAGGCGTCCAGCGCCAGCCAGTCGTTATGGGCAAAGGCGCAACGGCGAGCGCCGGAAAGCTTGGCGCCCTGGAGGATCGAGTTGTGTGCCAGGGCGTCATGGAGGATAAGGTCGCCAGGCCCCAGCAGGTGGCCGATGGTGGTGACATTGGTCGCATGGCCGGAGACGAACACGATCGCGGCCGGGACATTCAAAAATGCGGCCAGGGTCTTTTCCAGATCACTATGCACCTGTTTCTCGCCGGACACCAGCCGACTGGCGCCGGCGCTGGTGCCATAGCGGTCGATCGCGGCCTTGGCGGCGGCGGCGACTTCCGAATCGCGGGCCATGCCGACATAGTCATAGACGCAGAAGTTGACGAGCTGACGCCCGTCGATGTGCGCCATGCTTCCGGCTCCGCCCTGGTCGGCGCGGAAATAGGGGTTGTCCCGGGTCACTGTCCACAACATGCGCTCGTGATGCTTCAACTGGGTGTACTCGGGAAATTGAGCGAAATCGTAGTGTTCGGGCGGAACAAGGCCGGCGAGAACGGCCGCCTTGGGACCCTCGATCAGATGCTTCTGTGCCGCCTCAACCAGTTCCCCCAAAGTCAGCACATGACTGTACGCCGCATCGGGCATATGGCCGCCGAACGATTTTTCCAGCGCAGCCACCAGTTCCAGACGCTGCAGGGAATCGAGACCCAGAGCGGTAATGGGCGTATCCGGCGTCAGGTCGGACAACGCCGTGCCCGCCAGGGCGCTGGCGTGCCGGCAGACGGCGGCGAAAACGGACATTTGCGATGAGTGAGGCGCAGAATGCACAAGAGAAGACCCTTCGCCTTCGACGGCGGCGCCGGGGCCGGTACTTTCAGTCTTCGTGCTGCGATATTCGGCAAGGGTCTTGAGTTCGCCGGCCAGGAACGCCGCGCGACAGACATGGCGCTGAACCTTGCCGCTGGAAGTTTTGGGAATCGTGCCGCTTCGTACCAGCACCAGAGCGTCCAGCGCCAAGTCATGCTCATCGAGGACCGCTCGGCGGACGGCATCCAGCACGGGTGTCAAATCCCTCTCCGTGGTGCGCTCGACCTCGTGCACCAGAACGAGGCGCTGGTTGCCATTGTCGTCCAGGGCAAACGCGGCTCCGTAGCCGGCATCCAGCAGCGGGTGACTGTTGCGGGCCGTGGCCTCAATATCCTGCGGATAACGATTGAGGCCCCGCACGATGATCAGGTCTTCCCGACGGCCGGTGATGTAAAGCTGGCCCTCGCACATAAAACCCAGGTCGCCGGTGCGCAAGAACGGGCCTTCGCCCGTGTCGCTCAGGCGGGCGTTGAACGCCTGCCGGGTCTGGTCCGGCAGATGCCAGTATCCTTGGCCGACCGAGGGTCCGGCAATCCAGATTTCACCCACCTGGCCGGGGATTGTTTTCGTGTGCGTCTGCGAATCGACGATCACCACGCGCTGACTGCCGACGGGCGACCCGCAGGCCACCAGACAACGGGCCTGCCCATTCCCGCCGGGCATAAGCTCGACACGATTTTCGGTCAACGCCGCGTCGTGGAAGGCCCGTACGGTCGCGCCGCTGCCGCGTCGCGGGCCACTGACCATGAGCGTCGCCTCGGCCAAACCGTAACAGGGATAAAAGGCGCTGGGTTTGAAGCCGCAGGGGGCAAATGCCGCGGCAAAGCGTTCGAGCGTTGCGGGGTGAATGGGCTCGGCGCCGATGAAGGCCAAGTCCCATGAAGAAAGGTCAAGGGTGGCTCGTTGCTCATCGGTGATCTTGCGGACACACAGGTCGTAGGCGAAATTGGGCCCGCCGGAGACGGATGCCCGATATTTGCTGATCGCGGCCAGCCAGGTGATGGGTTTCTGGAGGAAGTCGGTGGGCGAGAGCAGGACATTTGTGACGCCGGCGAACACCGCCTCCAGAACTCCACCAACCAATCCCATATCATGATAGGTGGGCAGCCAGAACACGGCGCTGTCTTCGGGCCGTATCTCGAAAGCACGGTCGATGGTTCGGGCGTTATCCATGAGATTGGCGTGACTGATCATGACGCCCTTGGGTTGGCTGGTCGAGCCCGAAGTGTACTGAAGCATGGCCAGTGTCTCGGGAGCGATGGCCGGTTCTCTCCACCGATCGGCCAGGTCATCGGAGATCTCGTCAGTAGCGAGCCACTGGATATGGGATGGCGTGGCGGTCTGACCATTTTTCGGGTCAATCAAGCCCTGGAACTGAGCGATGGAAGAAGAAATGCTCAGGGCGATATGGGTTTCGGCGTCGGCGGCGATCGCGTGAAAGCGAGTGAGCATGCGGTGGCGATGCGGCGGGTAGGTTGGCACCACCACGCAACCGGCGTACAGGCAGCCGAAGAAGGCCGTAATGAAGTCAAGTCCCGGCGGATAGACCAGCAGCATGCGCTGGCCGGCAAGGCCCATATCCTGTAAGCGGGCGGCAATGGCGCGGGCCCGTTGATCGAAGCGGGCATAGGTCAGGTCGGAGTGATGGAACTGGCCGTCGAGAAGATATACAAACGCGGGCTGATCCGGACAATCCTCGGTGTGGCGGTGCAGCATGTG
>PMBP01000438.1 GCA_003152975.1 Phycisphaerales bacterium
TTCCGCTGATGATCACCACCGACACCCCGGGCGCGATCATCCGTTACACGACCGACGGGAGCACCCCGAGCGCATCGGCCGGAAAGACCTACACGGGTCCGATCTCGATTTCCAAGACAACCTGTGTGCGGGCGATGGCGTACAAGCCGGGCTATCAGCCCACGGCTGTGGATACCCATAGTTACCTGTTCATCCAGGATATCATCGCGCAAAGCGAGAGCGCGCCGGATCCGGCGGCGGGGTGGCCCACCTACGGCGTGAACGGCCAGACGATCAACTACGGGATGGATACGAAGGTTACCGGCGTTGAGCCGTGGAAAAGTCAAATTGCAAGCGCCATGGTGTCGATTCCCTCGGTGTCGGTTGTGACGGACCTGAAGAACCTGTTCGACGCGGGCACAGGGATTTATGTCAACGCCGGCCAGGATGGCGCCGCCTGGGAGCGGCCCTGTTCTCTGGAAATGATCTATCCCGACGGAACGGAAGGTTTCCAGGTCAACTGCGGGATCCGGATCCGCGGCGGCTATAGCCGTTCCGGCGGCAATCCCAAACATGCGTTCCGATTCCTTTTTAAGAGCTTGTACGGCCCGGGTAAACTTCAATACCCTCTATTTGGCAACGAGGGGCCCGCCGCATTTGACAACATCGACCTGGCGACGGCACAGAATTATTCCTGGAGTTTTGACGGAGGCGGCGCGTATCGCAACACCTTCTGCCGGGAACCGTTCTCCCGCGATCTGGCGGGCGAGATGGGGGATCCGTATTCGCGGGGCCGGTATTATCATCTGTATCTCGACGGGGTGTACTGGGGCCTGTATTGCTCGGACGAACGGACTGAGGCCAGTTATGGCCAGACCTATCTGGGCGGCAGCAAAGATGATTATGATGTCGTCAAGGTGACCTCGGACAATTATACGGTCTATGCCACGGACGGGACCTATGATGCATGGACCCGGCTGTGGAATGCGGCGATCGCCGGATTTGCCACCGACGACTCCTATTGGCGGGTCCAGGGGCTCAATCCCGACGGGACGCGGAATCCGGCCTATGAGCGGCTGGTGGATGTGGACAATGTGATCGACTGTGCGATCGCGACATTTTACATGGGGGACTTTGACGGCCCAATTTCCAACTTTCTGGGCAATAGTTCGCCGAATAATTTTTACGGCATCTACAACCGAATTACGCCGGACGGATTCAAGTATTTTCGTCATGACGCCGAACACACCATGCAGCCCGGCTGGGATCGGACGGGTCCCTGGCCAGCGGGGCAGTCGGGTCCCGACAAGTTCAATCCGCAGTTTTTGCATCAGCAACTGACGCAGAACGCCAATTATCGGCTTCGATTCGCCGATCGCGTGCAGCGGTATTTCTTCAACAACGGGATACTGACGCCGCAGGCGTGTATCGATCGCTGGCTTCATCGGGCCGATCAGATCAACATGGCGATCATCGGTGAATCGGCCCGCTGGGGCGACGCGCAGCGATCGGTACCCTACACCAAACAGGACTGGCTCAACGAGATCAACTCGCTGGTCAGCAGTTATTTCCCCGGCCGGACGAACGAGGTACTCAACCAATTCAAGAACAAGAGCTGGTACCCGAACCAGGCGGCGCCGGTCTTCGGACAGGCCGGAGGCAAGGTGGCGACGGGGTATGCCCTGACGATGACCGGCCCGGCGGGCACGACAACCTATTACACGCAGGACGAAACGGACCCTCGGGTTTTCTTAGTGACCGATCCTCCGGTCACGGTGACCCTGGTTGCCGAATCGGCGACCAAGAAGGTGTTTGTTCCGACTTCTACGACCGGAACGAGTTGGACGGGTGCCAATGAACCGTACGATGACACGAACTGGACAGCGGGAATACCGATTGTCAGCGGGAAATCCGGCGGCGTGGGATATGATCGGAAGACCACCAAGACCTATACGCCGTATATCAGCTACAATATAGTATCGGCGATGTACAATGTTACCTCCTGCGCCCTGATCCGGATTCCGTTTACGGTTGGGGCCGCAGATCTGGCCCGTTTTCAATTCCTGGATCTGAAGATCCGTTATGACGACGGATTTGTCGTCTATCTGAACGGTACCCCGGTCGCCAGCCGCAACTCTACGGGAACTCCGCAGTGGAACTCCGTCGCTTCGGCGAATCACGACGGCCAGACCGCAGAAACGATCAGTCTGGCCTCCTATCTGACCACGCTGAAAGCCGGATCAAATATTCTGGCCATTCACGGCATGACTCGAGTCTCCAACAGTAACAACAATGATTTCCTGATCTCCGCTGAACTTACGGCCGGCCGGCCCGGCACGCCGGCGGGTGGCATATCTCCGACGGCCATTTCCTACACGGCTCCCGTTGTCTTGACCAAGAGCTGTCAAGTCAAGGCCCGGACCTACAACGCGACCACCAAGACCTGGAGCGCGTTGCAGGATTCGACTTTCAGCGTGGGTCCGGTGAAGGAGAACCTGGTGATATCGGAGGTGATGTACCATCCGGACGGGGATCCGAATTCGGAGTTTGTGGAGTTGTATAATAGTGGTTCGGAGACGCTGGACCTGTCGCGGGTTCGGTTCGAGAAGGGGATCGACTTTACCTTCGGCCTGACGCCGGCGACGACGACGATCGGACCGAACGGGTATCTGGTGCTGGCCCGGAATCCGGGGGTGTTTGCGGCGCGGTACGGGGCGGTGCCGGTGGCGGGCCAGTATCTCGGCGCCCTGGCCAGCAACGGGGAACGGATCCGGCTGGTGGATGCGATCGGCGCGCCGATCGCGGACTTTACCTACAGCAACCGGTGGTTTGACATTACCGACGGCGGGGGTTTTTCGCTGACGCTGCGGAACCCGCGGTGGGACAGTACCATCCCGACGACGGGCCTGGTGTCGTTGTGGCGGCTGGACGAGACGACCGGCGCGGCGGTCTGGGANNGGCGCGCTGGAATTTGACGGGGTGAACGATACGGTCACGATTGCCGGTTATCCCGGCATTTTGGGCAGCCAGCCGCGGACCTGTACGGCGTGGATCAAGACGACGGCCTCGACGGTTCCGATTCTGTTCTGGGGAGACCGGAATACTCTCGGCGGGATGTGGGAGATGCGGATCANNAATACGCAGGATATCCAGTTATTCGTCAACGGCCGGCGGGAAGCGGTCACGGCCGCCGCGGCGACCATCAATACCAGCGCTCTGTCTCCGGTGCGGATCGGGTCCACCGACATCTACTATTATAAGGGACTGCTGGACGAGGTGCGGATCTACGATCGGGCGTTGACGGAGACCGAGATCGCCTTGATGCTGCAACAGCGGCCGTCGCTGGAGGACAAGTCCTCCTGGCGTCCCAGCGTCCGCAAGGGCGGCTCGCCGGGAACCGGCGACGGGGGAATGGTGCCGGAGTTGGGGTCGGTGGTGATCAATGAAGTGCTGTCGCATTCGCACGGGACGGACCCGGACTGGATCGAGCTGGGCAACACGACGGATCAGCCGATCCCCATCGGCGGCTGGTTCCTCAGCAACAACAATGCCTCGGAGCCCAACCGGATGAGCTACGAGATCCCCGCCGGGACGGTGATCCCGAGGAACGGGTTCGTGGTGTTCTACGAGAACCTGCACTTTGGTAATCCGCAGGCGCTGGGCTGCCACAGAGCGTTCGGGTTCAGCGAGGGCGGAGACACGGTCTATCTGCAGTCGGGGTCCGGCGGGCAACTGACGGGGTACTATGCGGAGGAGAGCTTTGGTGCGGCCGAGTCGGGGGTGTCGTTCGGGCGGTATGCCAAGAGCACGCTGGACGGCGGGTACAACTTCGTGGCGATGAGCTCTCTGACGCCCAACGGAGCCAATGCCGACCCGAAGGTCGGGCCCATCGTGATCACGGAGATCCATTACAACCCCGGGACCCAGGCGTACGATTGGGACAAGGAATACATCGAACTGAAGAATATCAGCGGCGTGCCGGTGACGCTGGAGTGGTACGATGAGGTCAACACCATCACGGTGCCGTGGAAGTTTACGGATGGGATCCAGTTCACCTTCCCGCTGGGTACGACGATCGGGGCCGGCCAGCGGGTGCTGGTGGNNCAGGAACAAGGCGGCGTTGCAGGCGGCGTTTCCGGGGATCCCGGCCGAGGTACCGGTGTTCGTGTGGGAGTCGGGGGGTCTGGACAATGCCGGCGAGAAGGTTGAGCTGTCGCGGCCGGGAGATCAGGAGCCGGGCAAGGCCCGGTATTATATCCGGATGGAACGGGTCAACTACAACAACGCCTCGCCGTGGCCGGCGGCCGACGGAACGGGCAAGAGCTTGACCCGGATCGCCGACGACCAATACGGCAACGATGCGGCCAACTGGCTGGCGGCGGATCCGAGTCCGGG
>PMBP01000425.1 GCA_003152975.1 Phycisphaerales bacterium
CGGATCCGTTACGCGATCATCGAACAGGCCCGCAGCACGGCCGGGATGGTCGGCATCACCAATTCCCGGTTGCTCTTGGAACAGGATGAATTCGGCTATACGGGGACCGAGACTCTGCCGCCGTTGCGCAGGGTCCATATCAACAATTCGTCGGTGATCGTGCGCAACTGCGTGTTCACGGATGTGTGCAAGGCCGGCCAGGCGCCCACGGATAACAACAGCGAGCATATCTGGGGCGCGGGGATTTTGGCGGGCGGCGAAGTCCTGTTGGAAGGCAACACCTTCGGCAGGACGCCCGGGCACAACGACGCGTTTGATTTTGACTCACTGCCCGGGCAGGTGGAGATCCCATGCATTCGTAACAACCACTTCCTCGGCGGCGGCGATGACGCTCTGGATCTGGAGACCAACGCCTACATCGAGGGCAATGTCTTTGAGAATTATGTCAAGGATACCTACAACCTCGACCAGGGAGAATCGAATGTTGTCTCGGCGGGGGCCGGCAAGCAATTTGTGATGGTTCGCAATGTGATTCGAAACAGCGATCATGCCGCTCAGGTTAAGGACAACGCCTATCTGACCTTCCTGCAAAACACGGTCGATAGCTCAAAACTGTCGGCGATCTTTTTCGGCGTTCCCCCCTCGGCCAAGGGCAAGGGGGTTTTGATCGATGGCTGCATCTTCCGGAATTCGCCGACGGTATTGCCGCTGGAGGATGTCGGCACGGTGGAAATCGCCATTCATCATTCGATTGTACCGGCGGGGTACCTGGGGCTGGGCGTTGGGAATATCGATGCGGCGCCGCTGTTTGTGAATACGGCGGGCGGAGATTATCATCTGCGGCCGGGTTCCCCGGCGATTGGCACAGGTCCATCGGGAATCGATATGGGCGCCATGATCCCGGGCGGTGTCGTGATCCTTTCAGGTCCGAACACGCCGACCCATTCGACCACCGCCGAGTTCACTTTCTACGGCGCGGGAATGGTTTCGTATCGATATCGTCTTGACGGCGGTGCCCTCAGCGCCGAGCAGCCCATCACGCAGGCCCTGACGCTATCCGATCTTTCCGAAGGGCCCCATAAGCTGGAGGTCACCGGCAGTGATTTCTCCAGCCACTGGCAGGAGATTACCAACGGGGCCGTGTGGGAATGGACGGTCGATCCGGAATAGGGCCGCATCCTGATATACGAGGTTGTGTCCAATCCCTACCGCGGCTACAGCGACTGGATCGAGCTGTACAATTCCAGTTCGGGGCCGGTCTCCTTCGACGGCTGGTATCTCAGCGACGATCAGGCCCAGTGAGACAAATACCAGATTCCGGCCAATGCCACCGTGGTCGGGCCGTATAACGGGCAACTGAATAACGGCCGCTGGGCCGACGGCAACGACAAATATATTTTGGTTTTCAGAAATTTTACCTTATTTTTTTCGCCCCCCAGATATGGTGTATTTCCCGCCTTCCCTATTTTATAAAGATCCTGTCAAAATCAGGTTCAAGCTGGATAGTTTAGAAAACCCATTCCCAGCATGGATTCGCCGATTTTTACCGGAAAATACTGATACGATCGTAACTCCATCGTTATCAATGACTTAAATGCACTTTGTGACGATTAAAGTTTTTCCTCCACAACCGTCGATACCAGTATTGTCATTGTTGACCAGTCCTCAAGAGGACCTTGAGGCACATACAACATTTAGTGGGTACAAAAAACATGCCCACTGGGACAAGCAACAAAAGGGAGTTTTGTTGATTGATCCAAGCGATGAGGACAGCGACCATGGATATCAGAACAGACTTGGAAAAATTGATGCAAGAACAACGACAGCAAGAACTTACGGCATTTCGTCGGCTCGACGATCTGGCCCATGACGGCGACGAGGGATTGCTGGAAAACATCAATTCCACTCCGCTGGGACAATTGCTCAAGATCATTGCCACGATGCCGGAAGTTCGCCGCGAAAAAGTCATCGACCTCCGCGATCGACTCAATCAGGGTCATTACGACGAACAAGAATACCTCGACGCGGCCCTCGACCGCGTCCTGGAAGAATTGATCACCGAGGAGTGACTCTCGTCCGGCCTGTCGGCGTAAAACCTTTTTACGCCGACAGTTACGGCAAGGGGTTAGCCCCTCAAGCGGCGATCACAGATGATCGTCCACATCGTAATCCGGGACATCCAGCTCCACCGGTTTGTATCCCGGCTGCTTGGATTTCTCCACTTCCTCGTGAAATGCCACCACGATGCGATCTTGGATATTCTTTCGGCAGATCGCGTTGATCGGATGGGCGATGTCGGCGTGCAATTTCATCCGCCCCTTCACATCCTGCTTGGCCCGGCTGTCCGACAGCGTCGAACCGCAATTATTGCAGTATTTGGCCCGCAGGTGATTTTTCCCGCCGCATCGATCGCAATGATCGCTCATCTTCCGCGACGGCATCGCCACGAACAATCCGCCGGTCCCTTCGATGATCTTGATGTCGCGGACGACGAAATCGTCGTCGAGGGTCATCGAGCAGAAGGCCTTGAGGCGGTCGTCCTTGTTGGCGACAAGCTTAACTCGAACTTCGGTGATTTGCATGGTTCATGCCTCGCTCTACGGTTACCATCGGTTGTTGTTGACCGTAATGCACTCGCAGCCGATTTGTTCGCGAATCATCGACTGCGCTCGTTGCGCTTGTCCGGGTAGAGCCGACACCAACAAATACAGAGCGGAGCCGCTTCCGCTGAGAGTCACGCGACCCAGGCCGAGGGACTCGACGGAGGCCTTGAGCTTATTCAGCTCGGGATGCAGCGCAAAACAGCTCGGTTCGAGCATGTTGACGGCCATGCGTGCGGCCGACTCGAGATCGGAACGCCGCAGGTAGGTGGCCAGGCGATCGTGCTGGCGAGCATATTGCGCGGCATCGTGCACATATCGCTCATAAACCATTTTGGTGGAAACATTCTGGTTTGGCAACATCAAAATCGCGCGAAAATCGAAAATTTTAGGAATTTCGGAGATTCTTTCCCCGCGGCCTGTACAAAGGGCCAGGGGGCCGCCGAGGAAGAAATTGACATCGCTGCCGACGGCGGCGCCGATCTGCAGCAGCGATTCCATTGGCAGGCCGAGGTTGGCGAATTCGTTGAGGCCCAGGATCGTCGTGGCCGCGTCGCTGGATCCACCGCCGAGGCCGGCACCCAGCGGGATGCGCTTGTTGAGGGTGATCCGAACGGGGATTTCGCGGCCGATATGGCCGAAAACGGCCCGTACGGCCTTGTGGATGAGGTTGTCGGGCCCGGCAGAAAGCTCGAACTTGCCGCGGCAGAGAAGCTCGACACCGGGGCCGGGCGACGGTTCAAATAAAAGCGTATCGAAAAAGTCGATCTTGGCCATAACGGTTTCCAGCTCGTGGTAACCGTCGTCGCGCTTGCCGGCGACCAGCAGAACCAGGTTGATCTTGGCCGGGGCCCGAACCAGCAGGCCCGTTGTGCGGACTTCGAATTGTTTTTGCATGCTCGCCTCGTTGAGAATCTCAAGTTCGTTTCGTCGCGGGCATTATATCATCGAAACGGAAAATTTCACGCCAGGATATGAAGAAATGATCCACAGATTACGCAGATTTCGCAGAAGAAAATTTGACGGGATTT
>PMBP01000114.1 GCA_003152975.1 Phycisphaerales bacterium
TCGCATCCCATCGCCCCGCCTGGCTCGTAAGGTGATAATCGCTCAGCTCCCAGATAAACCTTCTCGTCATCCTGTCCGGCCCGCCCGGGCCTTTAATCCCGGCCACCCACATTCCCGTCTTAGCAAACAGTGGATTCGCGTCGATCGTGCCGACGCCGGAAAACTGGCCCGTCCATCCCTGAACGCAGCAATAGTCAAATCCGGTAGTCCCGTCGTTTCGCCCGATCTGGGCCCACTCGACACTGCCGCCGTCGCAGGTATTGCCCCAGAAAATACAGGACTCGAAACGACTCGTCCCCGGATTATCGACAACTCCGCCCCACTGGTCGCGGGCCTGGTTGCTGGCGATGGTGCAATTCTCGATCGTCGTGTAGGCCTCGTCCAGATACAACCCGCCGCCCCACTCGGCCTGGTTGCCCACGATCAGGCAATGATCCAGCGTCATGCAGAACTCCCCGTTGAGATAAACGGCCCCGCCCCGCGTGCTGTAGTTGTCCGTGAATACGCAATTCGTCACCTGGCTGCTCGAACTCCAGAAGTCGCACATCCCCCCGCCAAGCTCTGCGAAGTTCCCACGGAACACACAATCGCGGACCACTACACCCACCGCCGTATGGCAGTACAGCCCGCCACCGGAAAGCCCGCCATACCCGCCGGTGATCGTAAATCCTTCCAGCACGGCCCCCGAAAGCGGACCCCAGGCCCGGACCACATTGTAGTTATTGTCTTTCCGGGATAGATCAAACCACCCGCCCCGATCGTTGCCGTTCAGGTCGCCGCTGAGGATCGTCTCATACCGCCGGATATCCCGATCATCCGGATTTGCCGCCCCATATCCGGCATACCCGCCCCGAATCGCCACGCCGCCCTTCATCGTGAACGAGGCCTCGCGGCTCCCGTTCGGATCGGCCGGCCGGTAGGTTCCCTGCGCGACATGAATCTCCTGGCCCGCCGTGACCATCGCCAGTGCATCCTGCAAATCCGTGAACGCATCACCCCAACAGGAACCATCGTTGCTTCCCACAGCGCTGTCATCGACATAGACCACCAATCCGGGTTTGGCGGGGTTCTCATACGCGCCCATATCCACCCGTCCGCTTCGGATCCGGGCCATCGCGTCCAGATCGATCAGGGCCCGACTACACATGTTATAATCCTCTTCGCCGGGGAAGGTCCCTTCGGAGGTTCCGGTTCCCGTGCCGGGATCACCAGCCCCGCCGAACGCGCAGGAATAAATGCCGTTGTCGCCGGCGTTGATACACGGCGATTCGCCGTCAAGGTGCAGGTCGTCATCGGCGGTGCCGACATTGTCATCCTCGCCGTAGAAATTGACAAACCAGGGATCGGCCGAAATGTTCCCCGATCCCGTATAGGCAAAGGTTAGCCCCTGGATGCAACTATGATTGACCAGCGCTGACAACGGACTGTCGCCGGGGTTATGGCCTGTGCTGGGTGTGTTGATTAACTCAATCTGGGCCCGTTCTTTGCCATACCCGGTTGCATCCGTATTGCCCCAGAAAATACTGTTGGTGACAATCCCCTCGATCCCGCTATAGGCATTCTGATAGAACATTCCGCCGCCGTCTTTTGCGGTATTGGCAAACACGGTGCAATTGATGATCCCGCAGTATCCGTCGGTGCCCTCATAGATCCCGCCGCCGCTGTCCCCCGCCTTGTTGCCGATAACGCTGCAGCTCCAAAGCCATCCCTCGGATGGGTTCTCGTAGAATCCGCCGCCGTTGCCGCCGGCCTTGTTGCCGATGATCCGACAGCGATATAAGACCGAAAAGCCGATGCAAGTCCCATAGTTGTTCACATAGATCCCGCCGCCATTTTCGGTGGCAGTGTTGTTTTCGACCATGCAACCCGTCATTTCGACCCCGCCCGGCCCGCTGTTGCATGTGGTGTTCATATAGATTCCCCCTCCGGTCTTGGCGGTATTGCCTCGAATGATGCTGTCGGTGATCCGCACCCCTGACACATTCAGACCGCCCCCGAATTCCCCACAGCCGTTCTCTTCGATCACGCAACGAGTGATCTCCCAAGGTGATCCAAGTCCCGAAGGCGTTCCAAGCCCACCGCCATTGTTGACGGCATAATTGAATCGTACCAGGCAGTCCTCAAACTGTCCATTGACATCGGACCCAGCGTTCGATCGTTCCGCCGTGTTGAATTCGATTGTACAAAAGCGGATAAGCGGATTGCCAGGCCTATCCCTGCTGAACAAACCGGCCCCCCGGCTATCGTCCCAGTTCGGTCCGTTGGCGTTGCCCCCGGTAATGATGAATCCATCCAGAATCGCACCCCCCGCGTGATCGCCGAAACGAACGACATGGTAGGCGTTATCCTGCCGCGTCGGTTCCCCCGGCAGATCCCCAAGACATAACACCACTGCGTCGTCGCCGTTAAGGTCGCCCGAAAGAATCGTCGGATAGGCCGCGATATCGCGAGCGTCCGGATCCGGCTGGCCCGTTCCCGCAAATCCCCCGATGAGTCGAATGGGGCTGCCGATGAAAAAACTGCTCGACCGA
>PMBP01000178.1:0-12500 GCA_003152975.1 Phycisphaerales bacterium
AGGCCCGCAGGGCCGTAAGTTGGTAGCCGGGGGCATAAGCCCCCGGTTCGGAGTTAGTTGCGGATCGAGCCCCGCAGGGGCGAAAGCACTCCTGTGAGCGTCACGGTGCAAGGTGAGATCGCCTTCGCCCCTGCGGGGCTCTAGTCGTAATGCAATGCTTCCGGGGGCTTACGCCCCCGGCTAAAATCTTACGCCCTTTCGGAGCTTTTGGATTCCCGCTATCGCGGGAAGGTTAAGGATGGGCGGACGCCGTCCGCCCCTACAATAGGCCCTATGGGGCGAGGGCATGGTATGATGTGCCCCTATAGGCACGAATGAAACGGTTGGATTACGAAGTTACCCCCGGCATAAAGCCGGGGGCTTCCANNTGCGGGCGAGGCGCCGAAGTATGAGAAGAAGGCGAGCTGGGCGGAGACGATGCTGGCGTTGCGGCAATCGATCGGGCGGGCGGATCCTTCGACGGCGAAGATCGAGATGGGGCCGTGGTACACGACGGGGGCGCTGAAGGGCAACGGGTTTGCCGACGAGCTGTTTCCCGAAAATGGCGTGGATCTGACGGCCAAGGACGCCGGGGGCAAGCCGCTGTGGCGGAAGACCCAGTATGCCGACGGCAAGGTTCAGCAGCTTCGCGCGCCGGACGGGCATGCGACTTATCTGTTTCGCACGATTACCGTGGCCGTAGAGACGCCGCTGCCGGCGGGGTTTGGCAGCGATGACGGGCTGGTGGTGTGGCTCAATGGCAAGAAGCTGCTGTCGCAGGATGTGCCGCGCGGGGCGGGGCCCGATCAGGACCGGCTCACGCTGGCGCTGAAGGCCGGGGCCAATGAGTTGCTGCTGAAGATTTACAATCGTACGGGCGATCACGCCTTTTATTTCGGCGCGATAAACGATCCGCTGGCGATTCTGTTGGAACAGATATCGCGGGATTTTCCGCGGGAGAGCCGATGGATTCAGGAGGATTTTCCGGACGGGGAGTACCTCCACTGGCTGCAGAAGAGCGACCGGGCTGGGACGGCTGAACTGGTGCGTTCGATCTTAAAACATCTGGGCAAGGCGGCGGAGCGATACCGACAGCAGTTCGACGCTTTGGCGGCGGGGACGGACGAGGGGGCGATGTTGACATTGTATGGGCAGATTTGCCGGTTCCGCGAGGGGCTGGCGGCGATGAAGACCGTGGATCTGCGGGCTCTGCGGATGGCGATTGAGGATTTGAACGGCACTTTCGGTTCGCGATATGCCGGGGGCGCAGCGTATCTGGAGCGGCTGGCGGCGATCGAGATGGCCGTGGAGCAAGGGCAGGACCCGGCGGGGCTGGCGGAGAAGGCGGTTTCGCTGCAGCGGGAAGCGCTGATGGCCAATCCGCTGCTGGACTTCGAGAATTTACTGATCGTGCGGCGGAATACCAAGGGGCCCAGTCTGGGCCTGCCGCAGAACTGGCAAGGGAATTGTGCGCTGCCGCGGAGCGGGTATGACGACGAGATCGCGGCGATCTCGCTGAAGGATCCGCAGAAACCTCTCAAGACGATCTATAAACCCGACAAGCCGATCGAGGTGGCGGATGTCGAGTTGCATTACGACGCCGACCGGATGCTGTTTTCGATGATCGGGACCAACAACCGCTGGCAGATCTGGGAGATCGGCGTTGACGGCAAGGGCCTGCGGCAGGTGACGACCGAGGACCCGAAGGATGTCGATAACTACGACGCCTGCTATTTGCCGGACGGGCGGATCATTTTCGCTTCGACGCGGTGCTTCCAGGGCGTGCCATGCGTGGGCGGGGCGGACCAGGTGGCCAACCTGTGCATTATGGACGCCGAGGGAAAGAACCTGCGGCAGTTGTGCTTTGACCAGGATCACAACTGGTCGCCGACGGTGCTGAACAACGGGCGGGTGCTGTTTACGCGGTGGGAGTATTCGGACACTTCGCATTATTTCAGCCGGCTGCTGTTCCACATGAATCCGGACGGGACCAACCAAACCGAATACTACGGCAGCAACTCGTACTGGCCCAACTCGATGTTCTATGCACGGCCGGTTCCGGAGCAGCCATCGATGGTGGCGACGATCGTTTCCGGGCATCACGGCGTGCCGCGAATGGGCGAGCTGATTTTGATGGATCCGGCCAAGGGACGGCATGAGGCCGACGGCGTGATCCAGCGGATCCCTGGGTACGGCAAGACGGTTGAACCGGTGATTGTGGATCAGCTTGTTGATAATAGCTGGCCCAAGTTCCTGCATCCGTACCCGCTGAGCGAGAAATATTATCTGGCGGCTTCGCAAACCGACGGGAGCGCGCTGTGGGGGATTTATCTGGTCGATGTTTTCGACAACCGGGTATTGATCCGCGAGTTGCCGAACAACGCCCTCCTGGAGCCGTTGCCGCTGCGCAAGACCGTTCGGCCGCCGGTGATTCCGGACAAAGTCGATCTGAAGCGCAACGATGCGGTGGTGTATCTGTCGGATATTTACCAGGGCCGGGGCCTGAAGGATGTGCCGCGGGACTCGGTCAAGGCGCTGCGGATCTATTCGTTCCATTACGGGTACCCGCTGTTGGGCGGCCACAAGAATGTGGCGGTCGAGGGCGGGTGGGATGTCCATCGGATCCTGGGGACGGTGCCTGTAGAGCCAGACGGCTCGGCCTATTTCCGCGTGCCGGCCAACACGCCGATCGCCGTGCAGCCGCTGGACGCTCAGGGCCGGGCGATGCAGATCATGCGAAGCTGGTTTACGGCGATGCCGGGCGAGAATGTGTCGTGCGTCGGCTGCCACGAGAAACAGAATATGGCCGTACCGGCCAAGGCGACGATCGCTTCGAAGCGCGGACCCAACGAGATCACGCCGTGGTATGGGCCGGAGCGGGGCTTTAGTTTCAAGCGGGATGTCCAGCCGGTACTGAACCGGTATTGCGTGGGTTGTCATAATGGCAGCGTGGCGCAGGCGCCGGATTTTTCGGCGAAGGACCGCAACGGCTGGGGCAACTTTACTCCGTCGTACCTGGAGCTGCACCCCTTTGTGCGGCGGCCGGGGCCGGAGAGCGATTACAATCTCGAGGTGCCGATGGAATGGCACGCCGGGACCAGCGAGTTGATCCAGATGTTGCAGAAAGGACACGAGGGGGTCGTGCTCGACGCCGAGGCCTGGGATCGAATTTATACCTGGATTGACCTGAATGTGCCGGATCACGGGACCTGGTCGGAGCATACGACCATTGCGAGTAATTTCCGCCAGCGGCGGATCGATATGCGGACGGCGTATGCCAATCGGCCGGAGGATCCGGAGGTGATTCCGGCGCTGGCGATCGGGCCGACGGAGTTTATCAAGCCGCAGCCGGTGGTGCGGCAGGCGACGGCGGTGACGGCGGCGGATTGGCCGCTGGAGCCGGCCCGGGCGAAGATCGTTCAGTCGCAGGCGGGTGCGCAAACCCGACGGACAATCGACCTGGGCGACGGTGTGACGATGGAGTTGACGCTAATTCCGGCGGGATCGTTTATCATGGGCAGCGACGAAGGTTGCCTCGACGAGGCGCCGCGGAGCGTGGTGAAGATCGACCAGCCGTTCTGGATGGGCGTGTGCGAGGTGACCAACGCGCAATATCAGCAATTCGATCCGCTGCACCGCAACGGTTATCTTGATCAGAATCACAAGGACCATACGACGCGGGGGTATCCGCTGGACGATCCGTCGTTCCCGGCGATCCGGGTGTCGTGGCGGCAGGCGGCGGAATTTTGCCGGTGGTTGGGCTCAAGGACCGGTGAGCCGTTCGGATTGCCGACGGAGGCCCAGTGGGAATGGGCGTGCCGTGCGGGGTCGGACGGGCCGTTCTGGTATGGTGATAAGAATACCGATTTTGGCAAGTATGCCAATCTGGCGGACCTATCGATCAAGCTGCTGGCGGTGACGGGGGTCAATCCGCAGCCGATCCCGAATCCGGACCGGTTCGAGGACTGGATCCCGAAGGACGCGCGGTTCGATGACGGCCAGAAGATTCTGTGCGCCGTCGGGCAGTATCAGCCGAGCCCGTGGGGCCTGAAGGACATGCACGGCAACGCGTGGGAGTGGACGGCCAGCCGGATGATGCCGTATCCGTATTCGGACGGCGACGGACGAAACGATGCGGCCGGGGGCGACAAACGAGTGGTCCGGGGCGGATCGTTTTATGATCGGCCGTATCGGGCGACGGCGTCGTACCGGTTGGCGTATGAGCCGTGGCAGCGGGTTTATAATGTCAGTTTCCGTGTGGTGAGTCCGGCGAAATTGAAACCGGATTTGAACAAGGCCATTACGAAGAGCGAATAATCATTTTTAATTTTCGATTTTCAATTTGAATTCCTCAGCAAAGGCGCCAAGACGCAAAGTAGAAATTCAAATTCTAAATTTTATACAAATTGGGAATAGGAAATAAAGAATAAATATAAAACCAAAGTGGATTCTGGCCTTCGCCGGAATGACACCCGAAGGTGTGAAAAGTATGAAGGGCGCGAAAGGGGGGCGACGCAAGCGTCGCCCAGACGAAATAGCACAACCGAGATCCCGACGAGTCGGGACGCTACTTCTGGATTCCCGCTTTCGCGGGAATGACAAAACCAGCAAGTTTCAGGCGAAAATGAAACAATACGGTTATCGAAAGGCGTCAAGCGAATGAGTACGCGGATGATGATTGCGTCGATGGTTCTGTGGATTGGCGGAATGGTCGGGATGGCAACGGCGGCGTCGGAGTATTTGTCGCCGCAGGAGGTGATTGCGTCGGACGATGGCACGACGCTGTACCTGTCGCTGACGACGGCGGACGCGGTGGGCGTGTTTGACATCGCCTCCGGGAAACTGGCCAAGACGATACCCGTGCCGGGGTCACCGGCGGGACTTGCGCTGGACGCCAAGGCGGGGCGGTTGTATGTGGTGATCGCAGCGGTCAAGGGTGCGGTTTGCGCGGTCGATTTGGCCGGCGGGCAGGTCGTGGACACCTTTGCGGTGGGGCATACGCCGGGGGCGGTGGTGTTGTCGCCGGACGGCAAGATGCTGTATGTATGCAACCGGTTCGGGACATCGGTGTCGGTGGTGGATATTGCAGCCAAGAAGACGGTGGCGACGATTGCAGTGCAGCGCGAGCCGGTGGCAGCGACGCTGACGGCGGACGGCAAATGGCTGTTTGTGGCCAATTTGCTGCCGAACGGACCGGCGGACGGGGACACTACAGCGGCGGCGATTTCGGTGATCGATACGGTGACGAAGGCCGTGGCCAAGGAGATCAAACTGCCCAATGGCAGCACGGGCGTTCGCGACATCGCGATTTCGCCGGACGGCAAGTTCGCGTATGCGTCGCATATTCTGGCGCGGTATCAGTTACCGACGACGCAATTGGAGCGGGGATGGATGAACACCAATGCCGTCAGCGTGATCGATGTGGCGGCCCAGTCACTGGTCAATACCGTGCTGGTCGATGAGGTGGATCTGGGCGGGGCCAACCCGTGGGCGGTGGCCTGCAGCGCCGACGGCAAGTATCTGTGCGTGACGCACGCGGGCACGCACGAACTGAGCATCATCGATCGTGCGGGGATGCACGATCGGCTGGGCAAGGCGGCATCGGGGCAGAAAGTGACCGACGCGACCAGTAGCGCCGACGAAGTGCCGAATGACCTGGCGTTTCTGGTCGATCTCCGCAAGCGGATCAAGCTGTCGGGCAACGGGCCGCGGGGGCTGGTGTTGATCGGCAACAAGGCCTGGGTGACGGAATATTTTTCGGATTCAGTGGCGGTGGTCGATCTGGGGACGGCCAAGCGGATGGGAACGCCGTCGATTCCGCTGGGGGCGACGAAGGCGCTGTCGGTGGTTCGCAAGGGCGAGATATTTTTCCACGACGCGGGGCTGTGCTTCCAGCAGTGGCAGAGTTGTGCCAGTTGTCATCCGGGCGAGGCGCGGGCGGACGGGCTGAACTGGGATTTGTTGAATGACGGGATCGGGAATCCTAAGAATACCAAGAGCATGCTACTGGCGCATCAGACGCCACCGGCGATGATTTCCGGCGTTCGGGACAGCGCCGAGGCGGCGGTGCGGGCGGGGATTCGCGGGATTCAGTTTGCCGTTCGGCCGGAGGAGGACGCGGCGGCGATTGACGAATATCTCAAGTCCCTCAAACCGGTTCCCAGCCCGCATCTGGTCGAAGGTGCGCTGTCGGAGAAGGGCAAGCGCGGCGAAGCGGTTTTTCAGAAGGCCGGATGTATGCATTGCCATCCGGCGCCGCTGTTTACGAATCTGAAGGCCTCCAATGTCGGCACGGGTAAGGGGCGGGAGGTCAATACGGAATTCGACACGCCGACGCTGGTGGAAATCTGGCGGACGGCCCCTTACCTGCATGACGGCCGGGCGGCGATGATTGGCGATATGTTGACGACCTTCAACCCCGGGGACAAACACGGAAAGACCTCGACGCTGACGCCGGAGGAAATCGCGGACTTGGCCGAGTATGTGTTGTCGTTATAAAGGATATAGGAGTTAGGATTTAGAAAGGCAGGAGGCGGAAGTGTTGAGGGGAAGGGCACGGCATGCCGTGCCCTTACAGTGTCGGATTCAGGGCTTAGAATTGAATTGACGATCCAGAGTGGATAATGATGGATCGCGATGGAATAGAACGGAAGGAATCGATGAACGATCGAGCAAGCTCGGCGATGCCGTTTCTGCGGCATCTGACCGAGTCGCAGAAAAAGGCCGTATTGCACAAGGACGGCCCGTTGCTGGTGTTGGCGGGGCCGGGAAGCGGCAAGACACGGGTGATCACCTGCCGGATTGCCGCGTTGATCCATGCGGGGGTCGATCCGCGGCAGATCTGCGCGATCACCTTTACCAACAAGGCGGCCGAGGAGATGCGGCGCCGCGTGGAGACGATGGGATTCACGCACTCGGTGCATGTGAGCACCTTTCACTCGCTATGCGTGAGGATCCTGCGGCGGTACGGCGAGGTGATCGGGATTCGGGCGAACTTCAGCATCTACGACGAGGGCGACCAGACCCGCTGCGTCAAGGAGGCGATCGCGGCGGTGGATCTAAGCAGTAGCCAGTTTGCGCCGGGGCGGGTTCTGGCGGCGATCTCGCAGTGCAAGAACGACATCGAGACGCCGGACGAACTGGCCGAGCGGGCGGGCGGGTACTTCGAGCAGTGCCTGGCGAAGATTTACCGGCAATACCAGAAGTCGCTGGCGGGCAAGAACTCGCTGGACTTTGACGACCTGCTGCTATATACGGCGTGTCTGCTTCGCGACCGGGCGGAGATCCGCGGGGAGCTGAACCGGCGGTTCCGGTATTTACTGGTCGATGAATATCAGGATACGAACCATTCGCAGTACCAGATCGCCAAGGGACTGGCCCTGGAGCACCGCAATATTTGCGTGACGGGCGACCCGGACCAGTCGATTTATCGGTGGCGTGGGGCGGACATCGGCAATATCCTGGCGTTCGAGAAGGACTGGCCCGAGGCGGTGGTGGTGCGGCTGGAGGAGAACTTCCGGTCGCGGCCGCAGATTCTGGCGGCGGCGGACCGGCTGATTGTCAACAATACCCAGCGCAAGGCCAAGAAGCTGATCGCCGTGCGCGAAAGCGGCAAGGACCTGCGTTTGGTGCCGTGTTCCGACGAGACGGCCGAGGCGGCTCTGATCGCCGAGCGGATCGCGGGATTGATCCGAGAAGGGGGCAAGCCGGGGCAGGTCGCGGTGTTCTATCGGATCAACGCGATGAGCCGGCCGATCGAGGAGCAATTGATCCGCGGGCGGATTCCGTACCAGGTGGTGCGGGGCGTGGAGTTTTACGGGCGAAAGGAAATCCGCGACATGCTGGGCTATCTGCGGTTGCTGGCCAACCCGGACGACGATCTGGCGTTTTTGCGGGCGGTCAACAGCCACCCTCGAGGGATCGGGCAGACGACGCTGGATCGGCTGGGGGCCTGCGCGCAGCGGATGGGACAATCCTTGTGGTCGGCGGCCAGACAGGTCGGGTCGCTGGAGGGGATTCCGCGGGCGGCACAGGCGAAGATCGCCGCGTTTGCCGCGACGATCGACCCGCTGCGGGCGGAGATTGCCGGGCTGGTGGCACCGCTGATGGAGAAGGTGCTGGAGGCCAGCGGCTACGAGGCGCATCTCAAGGCGGGGGGCGACAAGGAGGAAGGAGCGATGGAGAACATCGACGAGTTGATCAGCGCCGCGGCGCTGTATGACAAGCAGACCGAGCAGCCGTCGCTGGTGGATTATTTGCAGACGATCGCGCTCTATAGCGACACCGATGCGTTCGATCCGGCGGCGGGCAAGGTCTCGCTAATGACGCTGCATGCGGCCAAGGGGCTGGAGTTCGAGCACGTGTTCATGGCCGGGCTGGAGGAGGGCATTTTGCCGCACGAGCGGTGCCTGCAATCAAAAGAGGAAATGGAGGAAGAAAGGCGGTTATGCTTTGTGGGCGTGACGCGCGCCAAGGACGAGTTGACGCTGACGCTGGCGCGGCACCGCACGCTGCGGGGGCAGTTTCTGCGGACGATCCCGTCGCCGTTTTTGTTCGAGATGGGATTTACCCCGCGGGACATCGACACGGTACAAGACTGGAACGATCCGGACGAGGACGAGCCCGATGATGATTTCGGGCCGGCCTCGGATGAGCCGCAGAAGCAGGCGCGATTTCGGATCAACGAACTGGTGCAGCATTCGACCTTCGGGCTGGGCCGGGTCAAGGAATTCGTCGATCTGGGCGAGGACAGCATCGTAGTCGTGAAGTTCAACAGCGGGCAGCTCAAGTCGCTGATGACGCGATATGCCAAGCTGCAGAAGATGCCGTGAGGAAAACGAGAGAGATGATTTGGACAGGATGCCGGGAATGAACTCAAAGGACGCATCGCGCGAGATATTGTGGGCCGGGGGTTTTTTGGATGTCGTGCGAATCAACCGGTGGGAGTTTGTCCGCCGCAAGAACATCACGGGCATTGTGGGGATCGTGCCGGTGACCGACGACGGCAAGCTGGTGCTGCTGGAGCAGTATCGTCCTCCGATCGGCGGCAAGGTCATCGAGTTGCCGGCCGGGCTGGTGGGGGATATTCCCGGCAAACAGGCCGAACCGCTGGAGGAAGCGGCCCGGCGGGAGTTGTACGAGGAGACCGGCTACGAGGCCGATCGTATGGAGGTCCTGTTCGAGGGGTGCGTGACGCCGGGGCTGTGCGATGAGACGATTACCTTCTTCCTGGCGACGGGACTTCGCAAAACGGCGGCCGGTGGCGGCGACGAAACGGAAGATATTGTCGTGCATGATATTCCCCTGGGGGCGGTGATGGACTTTCTCGGGCAGCAGAGTCGCAAGGGGAACCTGATCGACCTGAAGGTCTATTCGGCGTTATTCTTCTTGCAGCGGGAAATCGGCGAACGGGAGGAAGCGTAATATGGATATTGTATCGCTGACAACGCCACTATCAGAGGCGGTGGTTCAGACGCTGAAGGCCGGGATGGACATTCGGATCAGCGGCGTGGTGTATTCGGCGCGGGACATGGCGCACAAGCGGATGTGCGAATTGGTCGAAGCGGGAAAGCCGCTGCCGATCCATCTGAAGGGGCAGGTGCTGTATTTTGTCGGGCCGACACCGACGCCGGCAGGGCGGCCGATCGGGGCGGCGGGGCCGACGACCTCGACGCGGATGGACGCCTTTAGTCCGATCCTTCTGGCGGCGGGCCTGAAGGGAATGATCGGCAAGGGGTATCGCGACGATCGCGTTCGGGAGGCGCTGCGACAATACGGGGCCGTGCATTTGTCCACGCTGGGCGGGGCGGGGGCGTTGCTGAGCCGACATATTGTGTCTTGCGAGATCGTGGCCTACGAGGATTTGGGGACGGAGGCGATCCGAAAACTGAAGGTGGTGGATTTTCCGTGCATTGTGGCGTATGATGCCTTCGGCGGCAGCGTTTATGACGCCGTGGGACCGCGGGGAATCGCCGCGGCGAAGGCGTAACCAAACTCAATCGGGAGTCGAAATTTGAAAGTCGCATTTGTCGGGATGATGCAGTCGGGCAAGAGCACCCTGCTGGCGGCGGTGAGCGGAAAGCCCTTGCCGCTGGTTGGGTCGGTGAATATCGAAGAGCTGATCGTTGGGGTTCCCGACGAGCGGCTGGACTGGCTGACGAAACTGTATCAGCCGCACAAGACGGTTCACGGC
This sequence comes from Phycisphaerales bacterium, assembly GCA_003152975.1. Classification (GTDB taxonomy): domain Bacteria; phylum Planctomycetota; class Phycisphaerae; order Sedimentisphaerales; family Anaerohalosphaeraceae; genus FEN-1350. The sequence continues at coordinate 10,172 of PMBP01000178.1, forward strand.
ACGGTGGACTGCTTAGATCTGCCGGGTCTGTCGTTTGAGGATGAGCATGGGCGGGCGGCGGCGCGTCGGTTTCTGTCGCAGGTCCGCACGGTGGATCTTTTTGTGCTGATCATCGGCGCGTACGCAGCGGACGCCGACCCCGTGCGGGACCTGATCAACCTGAAGACCGAGCTGATGCTGGCGGACCTGGAGCTGGTGTGCACGCGGATCGAGCGGCTGGAAAAGCAGGTCAACAAGCCGTCGAAGACACAGGCACAGGACAAAGCAGAGCTGGAAATGCAGAAACGGCTGCAAGAGGCCATCGAATCGGAAAAGCCGATCCGGTCGGCGATCCACAACGAGCAGGACCTTGCGGTGATCAAGTCGCTGGGATTTTTCACGCTCAAGCCGATGATGGTCGTGATCAACGTGGCGGAAAACCAGCGGGAACGGATCTTCGATTTGTCGCGGGCGATCGACCCGGCGACGCAGGTGGTGACGCTGTGCGCGCCGCTGGAGTACGAGCTGTCGCAGTTGGACGAGGCCAGCCGCAAGGAGTTCATGTCCGATCTGGGGATCACCCGGCCGGCGGTGGCACAGTTCATGCAAAGCTGTTATTCGACGCTGGGGTTGATCAGCTTTCTAACGGTGGGGAAGGACGAGGTGCGGGCCTGGCCGATCGCGAAGGGGACCTCAGCCCACGACGCGGCGGGCAAGGTCCACAGCGACATCAAGCGGGGATTCATCCGGGCCGAGACGATCGCATATCCGGACATTCAGCAATACGGCGATGAGAAAGGGTGCAAGGCGGCCGGCAAGGTGCGGCTGGAGGGCAAAGGTTACATCGTGCAGGACGGGGACATCATTTGCTATCGGTTTAATGTGTAGGTAAGTTGCGGGTATAAAATTTTCAATTTGTTTTCAAGCAAAGCCGGAAATCCGCGAAGGGGTGGAGTATGTTCAAGTATCCGATATTTCTGAATCTCCAGGGGCGGAAGGCGGTGGTCATCGGCGCCGGTTCGGTCGGCGCCCGCAAGGCGCAGGTCCTGACGGAAACGGGGGCCCGCGTGGTGGTGGTTGCCCCGCATTTTGATCCGGCCTTTTCGGTCATCGCGAATCGCGCGAATGTCGAAGTCGTACAATCGCGGTACTCGAAGGAGTACCTGGCGGGAGCGGTGCTGGCAATCGCGGCGACGAACGATCCCGACCTCAACCGGCAGATTTACGCGGATTGCCAGCAATTGGAGGTGCTGTGTAATGTGGTCGATGTGCCGGAGTTGTGCGATTTCTTCGTGCCGGCGGTCGTTCAGCGGGGGCCGCTGCAGATCGCCGTCAGTACGGACGGCAACTGTCCCGCCTATGCCGGTCATGTCCGCCGCAAGCTGGAGGAGTTGTTCACCGAGGCGCACGGCCGGTTCGTCGAGGACCTTGAGGTCCTGCGGCGGCGGCTGATTGAAGTGGTGCCGGACGCCAATCGGCGAAAGGCCATGATGGGCCAGTTGGTCGGCGACGAGTCCCTGGAGTATTATATCGGTCAGGGCGCCAAGGCCTGGAAGGCCCGTGCGGATCTATGGATCGCAAATCACGATGTATAAGGGATTAAACATCCTGATCAGGGTTTGGCCGGAGCTGCCACGGCGGAGGCGTCTCGGCAGGCGTCGGTTTCATTGAGCTTCTGAAGGACCGCGACGCGGGATTGGTCGCTCTTGAGTTGTCCCAGAAGCAGCAAAATCTCCTTCTTGACAGCGCAGGAAAACTGGTCGCTGTCGATCAGGTTTTCGATAACTTCCTGCTTGTCTTCGTCGAGATACAAACTCTTTACGGCCTTGCGGACCAGATAGACCTGTTCTTCGGGCGACAGGTTGTCCCGCTGAGACAGGGTCACGAAACCATCGTGCTTGGCCGAGTCGCTTTTGAGATTTCCGACCGCGTCGATCTCCAGGATCGTCGATTCGGTTTTCAAATCTTTTTTACCCCCAAACAATCCCGCCATGNNCCCTTGTCGCAACCCGCCAATCCCACGAGGAGGAGGGCCGCCACGCCAGTCAGCATCCGTTTCATACGCGTCCTTTCGATACAATCGGAATCATTATAGGCGTGTCGCCGGTAAAATCCAGACGGAAATTGAATCGATTCTTTCACCCACGGCGTGAGCCGATTCTGCCACCGTGATTGGATCAAGGAAGATGGAGGAACCGTTAGTGTGGCGATTCGACGGGGGTCAGGCCGAGCTTGGCCATTTCCTTGTCGAGGGCGTCGTCACGGATGGGTTTGATGATGAATCCATTGGCGCCATTGCGGAAGGAAAGCATGATGTTGTCGGCATCGCCGAGGGCCGTGACCATAATCA
>PMBP01000178.1:12510-15166 GCA_003152975.1 Phycisphaerales bacterium
GGCATCATGATGTCCAGCAGGATCACATCAAAGGGGCTATCATCCTCCAGGGCCTGTCGCACGGCCTCCACGGCCAGCAGCCCGTTGGGGGACTCGAAACATCGTCCGTAGGCCGACAAATACACCCGCAGCAGTTTACAGGAGGTCGCATCGTCTTCTACAATCAGACACTTCATCGCGATTCTCTATCGACTTCTTTTTTATCCTGAGGGGTTGAACCTCGCAATCCTTCAACTGTTACGGGGTTACGATAGTTTAATCGGACAATTCCTGGTGCTTGAGTTTGAGGATCGCCCGGATGACATCACTGGTGCTGGCGACGCCGACCAGCCGGCCGTGCTCGGTGATCGGAACCCGCCGGAAGGGGTGTTCCATCAGACAGTCGCAGATGTCGATCAAGTTGGCGTTGACATCAAAGCTGACCACCTTTCGGGTCATGTAATCGGCGACCGTTCGGTCAATGCGATCTTCCTTTTCATAGAGAATCCGGAGCACATCCTTTTCCGAGATCAGCCCGACCAATCGCAGATCGGCATCGACCACCGGCAGGGCGGTAATGTTCCGGTTGGACAAAATCCGGATGGTGTCGTAAATGGGCATGTCTTCCCGCGTACAGATCACCGATCGGGTCATGAAATCCCTGGCTTTAAACATGTCGGATCCCTTCTCATTGGATCGAGGTCGAATCAGGTCGGCTGCGGTACGGGAGCCCGCCGTTCCACGCGTTCCTTGGTCGGGACGACCATGACGGTCCTGTCCTTGATCTTCGTCAGATTCAGGGCGGCTACGGCCCGTTGGGCTTCGGCGGCATCGGGCATGATCACAAACCCGAAGCCCAGAACCCGCCAACTGATCGGATCGGTGATGATCTTGACGGCCTGGACTTGACCGAACGGCTCAAAGATTGTCCGAAGATCCTGTTCCGTCATATCTTCCGGAAAGTTTCCAACATAAATATGCATAATCAATCTCCTGAACGGCAATCCCTGCAAGACCATCGCAGGTCCGAAGCTGGGTCCGATAATTCTTTTCGGCATTAGGGCTCTCAGCCACGAACCCTATATACATCGGCTATTCGATCGGCACCTTTTGAAAAAAACGGCGGTAAAGGTATCGAAGAGGAAGGAGAACCTTCCGATGGGCGGGTAATTGGCTTGTCAGACCCGCTCGGCGAATTTACAATATCGAAATGCGGATACTGCGGATGATCCTGATTCTGGCATGTATGGGGTTGTCGGCCGGGTGCGAGCCCACGGCTCAATCGCGGACGGACCCGTACGACCAGGCCATCCAGGCGTATCGACAGCGACAGGCCCTTCAGCCGCGGCAGTCGGATTCGGGGAGTTCGGGTCGGACGATTTCGCTGCAGATTCATCTGTTTGAGGTGTCCGGCGAGGAGCTTTCCACCCTCACAGCGCTGTGGCGGCTGGCGGAAGAGGAACGGATCACCCCGGCGCGGGCGGAACTGTTTAACGAATCGGGATTTCGTGTAGGCCGAGCGGGGCCGGCACTTCGATCCCAGCTTAAAATGCTGGAATCCCGGTTGGCATCGGCCCGAGGGGCGGATGCCGTTCTGTCGGTCCGGGACGGGTCGGCCGGGGTTGCCGAAGTCGGGACCAAGATCCTGGTCCCTTTATTTTATTACAAAAGCGATCTTTATAGTCGAATGGATTACCAGTTCGACCGGATCGGGCGACGGCTGCGAATCGTTCCGCGATGCCTGTCCGACGATCGGATGGAACTGGACTTGACGCCCATTTTGGTCAACCTCCGCAACGATGGAGGCAATTTCTTTTTGTCCGACNNCGACCTGAGCGTGAAGGTGATTCTCGATACGGGGCAATCGCTGTTCTTCGGCGGCTCGAACACCGGGCGGCAGGACGCGGCGTCGGCATTTTTGACCTGCGAACAGAAGGAGCAGAAGGGCCGGACGCTGGTGGTCATCACACCGACGATCCAGGAGGCCTCACCGGCCGGTACCCCATAGTTGTCGAGCGACCTCGGCCAGAATTTGCAGGGTATTGTCGATGTCGGCGGCGTCGATGCCGTAATGCGTCACCATCCGGAATCGCCGGGGGCTGGTGACCAGGAATCGCAGGCCCCGTCGCTGAGTCTCAGCCATTAGTTGCTCGGCAGTCGTTGCATCATCGAGCCATTTTGCGTAGACCATATTGCTTTGCGGCCGGGCAGTCACCGGGCGAAGGCCGTGGATGAATTCGATTCCTGCGGCCAGGCGGCGTGCGTTGTCGTGATCTTCGGCGAGGCGATCGACCATCTGTTCGAGGGCGACGATTCCGGCGGCGGCCAGAACGCCGGCCTGCCGAATTCCCCCCCCTAGGACCTTGCGGCGACGACGGGCCTCGTCCACGAAGGCCTTCGATCCGCAGACCAGCGAGCCGGCGGGGGCGCTGAGGCCTTTGCTCAGGCAGAAGCTGACNNGCGCATAACCCCTTGCTCAGGCAGAAGCTGACCGAGTCGGTTCCCCTTGTCAATTGGCGGACATCGATTCCGAGGGCGAGGGCCGCATGGAAGATGCGGGCCCCGTCGAGATGGACCTGAATGGACCTCTCGTGGGCCAGGGTGACGACCGACTGGAGGTATTCCGGACCCAGAACTGCGCCTTCGCAGCGGTTGTGGGTATTCTCCAGGCAGATCA
>PMBP01000229.1 GCA_003152975.1 Phycisphaerales bacterium
ATCGCCTTCTTGTAGGCGTCGAATCCGATGAAGCGGCGATCGGCGGGGACATTGACCTTGGCGCCGAATTCGTCCGAAAGGGCCTTGAAGGAGCTGGCTTGGCGATCCTCGAAGACATCGGCCATCGCATAGAGCTTCGTCGGCCCGGTCTCGGAGGACAGGGCCTGGCTGGCGGCGCCGGTGCCGCGGCCGCCGCAGCCGATCAGGGCCACGCGGATGGTGTTGTCCTCGGCGGCATACAGGCCTGGCAGAATCGACGGCAAAACCGCCGATGCGGCAAGGACTTTTCCCCCGGTGGCGAGAAAATCGCGGCGGGTTGGATTCGAGGTGGATTTGGATACCGACTTCATAAGGGCTCCTTTATTTTTGAGGGGACACGCTTGGGCTTGGAAACTGCCTGATATATTGTGTATATCGCTCTATAATCTCGGCATCCGAGACCGATTCGGCAACAACGAAACGGGCATGGGCCTTCAGCGTCTGGCCGACCTTGAGGTCCCGGCCGAGCAGCGACAGGTACAGCGAATAATGTTGCTCGCCTTCGTAAGGCATCGCAACGGCAAAGCAATCCTCCGGCGGGGCCATGACGATCACAGCCAGCTTGCTTTCGGCGTCGCGGCGGACAGCCAGCGGCGCGGCCAACTGCGGGCGAATCGCCCAATCGACTGGGTTGGGCTCAATCTTCCAGCGGCCATCCTGAATCAGCGGCGCGGACTTCTCGTCGCGGGGGAACATTTGCCAGTCGCCGGCGTCTTTTTTGGCGACCAGGAATCCGGCCTTGTCCGCATACGCGGCGGGCGTGGCGAAGGCCTTGTCGAAGTACGAGGCCAGGAACGACTCAAAGCCCTTCACTTCGGCCCTGGCGGTTACCGTGATCTCCACATCAATCGTCGTCGGGTTCTTCCAGAGATAGATTGCCTTGAACTCGACCGGCCGATCGTCGGTCGCGGGCCAGGCGTACTCGACGGCGCCATCGGGCAGCCGCGTCGCTTTTCCGTTGGGCCAGTCCCAGGCGGCGGTGCCGTAGCGCTTATTGGCGGTAAAGACGCGGTAGAAACTCAGGATTCCAACCGAGCCATCGAGCCGTCGGCCGGTGGGGACATGGATGACTTCCGTCAGGCCGGTGGGTTTTCCGTTGGCGTGCAGCTTGCCGCGGAGGACGGTGGTATCGAAGGTAAACTCGTTATTGTCGGCCTGATGAAAGGCCAGGGGATTAATCCTGGCGGTTGTCGGTTGAGCATCGGCGGCAAAGACAGGGGCGAACACCAATGCGAAAACCATGACCACCGGAATCATCGAACGATTTGCCATACGACCTCCCGACTATTTCTTTTCGGCATCCTTGGATTCGACCGTGCAGGCCACGCGGAAACCGATGATGTCCATCTGCGGCAGCCACCACTTGCTCCGGGGAATCTGCGGGTCGTTCATGCTCCACCATTTTTCCTCGACGCCGCGCGATGCGCTCCGCAGCACATCGGGCGTGAGGTTGTAGAATCCGCCGCGGGCCGAATGCAGCTTGCCGGTCTCGGGTCCGAGGGGATTGACCAGCGGTGAACCCGTCGCGGCCTTGTAGGCATCTGGGCCGTAGAAATCGCTGACCCACTCATAGACATTGCCGTACATGTCGTAGAGGCCCCAGGGATTGGGCTTCTTGGTCGCCACCGCGTGCGGCTCGGCGTCGGAGTTGCCCTTGAACCACGCATACTCGCCCAACAGGGCGGGGTCGCCGCCGAAGAAATACGCGGTGGTGGTTCCCGCCCGGCAGGCATATTCCCACTCGGCCTCGGTCGGCAGGCGATACGGTTTGCCCGTCTTCTTCGCCAGCCACTTGCAGAAGGTCGTCGCGTTGTTCCAGGTCGAGCCGATGGCCGGATGCTTTTTGTCGTAGCCCATCGTGACATTGCCATACACCGGCGTGGGCCCCGTGACGGCATCGACGGTCTTGCCTTCAGCGGCGGCGCTGGTTGCCGCCTGGGCGGCCTCCACGCGGGCGGTAACCATCTCATCGTAATAGGTCAGGAACAGTTCAAGCGTGGTTTCAGTGGTGCACAGATAGAAGGCGTTGATCTGGACCTGCCGCTGCGGGCCTTCGTCAGGTTTGCGTCCGGCCTCGGCGTCAGGGCTGCCCATCTGGAATTTTCCGGCGGGAATGAGAACCATCTCGAACGAAATCTTGTCGCCGCCCTTGGTGGTAATGGTCTCAGCGTATTTTTTGGCGGGGGCGTCGGCCGCAAAGGCCACACCCAGGCCAATCCCGATCACAAGAAAAACCGAAAGACCCTTCAACAATCTCGTTCTGTGCATGCCAGCTCTCCTGCAGATTTAGGACTCTTCGATCCCGTCAACATCTTCCGACAGAACCAAACCATGGGGTATTGTACCCGGATGGGCCGCTTCCTGCAACCGGATACCCGGAATCAGACGGTTGAAGAGACGGTTCTCTTGCAGGATTTCAATTTGACGAAAGACACAGGCCGGGCTACAATCCATCGCGTCGAAAGCCCCGGGGGGGCCATCGGATGGCGGGGCCAAACCCAAGTCCAGGTTCAAATTGAGGTAGAATATGAAAACCGGATTCATTCGCAATGCATTGACCCGTCGTGATTTTCTGGCCGTCTCGGCCGCGTCAGTGGGAGCGCTGTCGCTGCTGGCAACAGGATGTTCGCAGGAGCAGATGGCCGCAGGAAAGAAGAAGAAAATCCCCGTCGGCCTGCAACTGTACTCGGTCCGCAAGGACGCCGAGAAAGACCTGCCCGGCGTGCTCAAGGCCGTGGCCAATATGGGCTACGAGGGCGTGGAGTTCGCCGGCTATTACAACCACAAGGCACCCGATATCCGCAAGCTGCTCGACGACAACGGCCTGGTCTGCTGTGGCACGCACACCCAGTATGACACCCTCAAGCCCGACAAGTTCGCTGAGACCATCGAGTTCAATCGCACCATCGGAAACCGTAACATCATCGTGCCCTGGCTGGATCCCAACACCAACAACACCAAAGACGCCTGGATGAAGCTGGCCAAGGAATTCAACGAACTGGCCGACAAGGTCAAATCCCACGGAATGCGGATCGGCTATCACGCGCATGCCGGCGACTTCAACAAGGTGGACGGCCAGACCCACTGGGACATGCTGTTCGGCAACACCAAGAAAGAGGTCATCATGCAGATGGATACCTGCAACGCCTCCGAGGGCGGCGGCGACCCCATCGCATGCCTGCGGAACTATCCCGGACGGGCCATCACGATTCACATCAAGGAATACTCCGCCAAGAACAAAAACGCCATCCTCGGCGAAGGCGATATCGATTGGAAGACCGTCTTTTCGCTGTGCGAGACCATCGGCGGCACCGAGTGGTACATCATTGAGGAAGAAAAGGAAGTCATCCCGCCAATGAAGGCCGTCGAGATGTGCCTGAAGAACTATAAGGTGCTCCGCACCAAGTTCTGATCTTCGCTTTTCCAAAAATCTGCAACAAAAAAGGAACCCACCCCATTGCGGGCGGGTTCCTTTTGTTTGCGCGGTGAAAACGATCAGAGCAATTGCGTCTGGCCGGGGACATACACCGGATAACTACCATTGGGACCAAGCTTGCTCGGCGGCTCCATATCGTCGCGGCAATCTTCCGGCTTTGGCGGATAGAAATAGTCTGATTTATTGACCTGCTCCCAGGTGACTTCCTTGCCGGTGTAGCAGGAGAGCTGACCCATGACCGTCGTCATCGTGCTTTGCGCCATGTGGTCGCCGCTGTTGACGGCCTTGCCGGAACGGATGCCGGCAAAGAGCTTGTCGTGCTCGATCTGGTAAGGATCGACCTGGTGCGGATCGTGGTTGTCGGATTTCCATTGCCAGGCGTTGGGACCGCTGATCCAGCAGGAGGTGATACTGGCCTTGCCCTTCGAGCCCAGGATCAGACTTGACGACTCATCGTAGCAGCCCGTGGTCGTCCGGCAAAACGCGTAGGCCCGAATCCCGTTGGGATATTCATAAACGACCGAATGATGGTCGAAGACATCGCCGAAGATCGGGTCGGTCATCGACGAGCGGCCGCCCAGCCCATGGCATGTAATCGGCACGGCGTTCTTCATCGCCCAACTGGCCCGGTCCATGTTATGGACCAGCGACTGCGGCACGTCGTCGCCCGACAGCCAGCGGAAGTGATACTGCGTGCTGCATTGCCACTGAAGCTCCGAGAGGCCCTGCTTGCGGGGGATCACGACATAGGGCGCGCGGAGGAAGTTTTCTTCGATGGAGATGATCTCGCCGATGGCACCGTCCCAGACCCGCTTGACGGTCTCGGCGTAGCCGGGATGGTGGCGGCTGTGCAGGCCGGACATGATGCCCAGATTTTTCTGCTTGGCCAGGTCGCAGGCCTTCTGCATCAGCCTGCAGCCCATCGGATCGATGCCGTGCGGCTTTTCGACGAAGACATGCTTTCCGGCCTGGATCGCCGTGAACGCATGGATCGGATGGAACTTGGCGGCGTTGGCGATGCAGACGACATCCGACAGCTCGATCACCTTCTTGTAGCTATCGAAACCGACAAGGCATTGGTTGTCGGGAACCTCAACCTGTTCAGCGTGTTCACCCTTGATCGCATCCCGGGCCCCCTTGACGCGGTCCATGAAGATGTCGCACATGGCCACCAGCCGCGCACCCTTGTCGGCCGCCAAGGCCTGGGCCCCGGCACCGGTGTTACGGCCGCCGCAGCCGATCATGCCGACCTTCAGAATGTCGCTGCCGGCGGCATAGACGCTTTGCTGTAGCGACATCGCGCCCAGAACGCCCAGCGATACCGCCGCGCCCGAGGCCTTCAAAAAATCCCGCCGCGTGGGCGACAATAATGAAGTTGAGGTAGGATTCATAGTCTTCCCTTTCCGATGCATGTTGTATGGATACTCCTCGCCAAATCGTTTCAAAGCTTCCGACGGCGTGCAGGATATCACGCCAGCGAGGGAATATCCAACGCAATTTTAGTTGTCTGTAGGTCAGGGGCGTTTGGTATAATCCCGGTTGTGGTGATGTAAAGACGATCCCTTCTGGTAAGGAACGCAAACGATGAAGCGCAGAAGTTTTCTCAAAATAGCGGGCACCGCGGCCGCGGCGGCGGCAATGCGAATCCAGCCGGCCCTGTATGCGGCCGATGATAGCGCCCAGAACCTGACCGACAAAGTCGCCGGCATGCCCCGCCGGACCCTGGGCCGTACGGGCCTGAAGGTCTCCGTCGCTGGATATCCCGGACTGGCCATGACCAACTCCGAGCAGGATGAATGCAACAAGAGCGTCCGGCGGGCGTTGGAGAAGGGCGTCAACTACTTCGATGTCGCCCCCGCCTACGGCGACGGCGTATCCGAGACACGCATGGGCATCGCCTTCGAGGGCATTAGCCGCGACCAGTACCACCTCGGCTGCAAGACCAAGATGCGCGACAAGAAGGGCGCCCGCGAAGAACTCGAACGCTCGCTGACGCGGCTCAAGACCGACCACTTCGATCTCTACCAGTTCCACGCGGTCGGCTCGATGGAGGATGTCGACAAGATCCTTGCTCCCGGCGGCGCGGCCGAGACGTTTCTCAAGGCCAGGCAAGAGGGCAAAGTGCGTTTTCTCGGCTTCTCGGCCCACCACCCCGGCGCGGCCAGGCGGCTGATGGACGCGCTCGAGCTGGACTCCGTTATGTTCCCGGTCAACTTCTCGGCGTGGGAGACCGGCGGCTTCGGCCCCCAGATCCTCGACAAAGCCAAATCCAAAGGCATGGCCCGCCTGGCGCTGAAGTCACTGGCCTGGGGCCGCTGGCCCGCCGGCGTGAAAGAGTCCGACCGCAAGTACCCGAAGTGCTGGTACGAGCCGCTGGACGATCGCACTTTAGCGGCCCTGGCCCTGCGCTTCACCTTGAATCAGGAGGTNNCCCGGCGACGAGCGCATTTTTGGCATGGCTCTGGATCTCGTCTCTGATCTGCGCCCCCTGTCGGCCGACGAGAAGGCGACGTTGCTCGGCGCGGCGCTGAAACGCGAACCGGTCTTCCGCGCGTGAACCTGTTCTTTCCGGTGGGGCAACGACCCAAATTGCACGTGGTTCGCGCGGCGCACAAACAAACTCTCT
>PMBP01000164.1 GCA_003152975.1 Phycisphaerales bacterium
TGGAAGTTCGCCGTCACCGAGGGCGGCAGGCACAGCATCACCCATTACGACACTGTCGAAATGTTCCGGGCGGCAAGCCTTCTGGACATTCACCTGGAGACCGGCCGCACCCACCAGATCCGGGTCCACTTCGCCGATCGCGGATTTCCTCTGGCCATCGATCCGCTCTACGGCTCGACGCGCCCGATCCTGCTGAGCGACTTCAAGATGGGCTACACCCTCAAGGGAAAGGAAGAAGAAACCCCGCTGATCGACCGCCTGACCCTCCACGCCTACCAGCTCGAGTTGCCGCCCGACGGCGGATTTCCGTCGCCGCTGATCGCCCCGCTCGAAAAGAAATTCGCCGCCGCCGTCAAGATGCTCACCAAGCACAACCGCAACGGCCGCGATGCCCTGCTCAAACCGGAAATCGTCGATCGCATCCTCGCCGCCAAACCCATCTGAATCCATCGTCCACGCTTCTCGTCGTGTGGCAGCCACCCATCCTGCGGAATTCAATCGATCAATTGAAGGAGATTGGGATTTGGAGGACGGCGGCGCGGAAGGAGCGTTTTTCGGGGTTGGCGAGGAGTTTGTTTTCGCAGCGGCCGTCGGTGAGGTCGGCGGAGCAGTCGTCGGGGGAATCGACGGGGATCATGCGGGTACCGTCGTCGCTGAGGAACCAGAGGTCGGGGCCGTCAAAATAAAAGAGGGCTTCGGGGGAAAAGTGGTCTCCGAGCTTGAGGGGTCGGACGATGGTCGGCGGGGCAGCCGGATTGCCGGACCATCGGGCCAGGGCGAAGTCGGATTTTTCGTCGTGTCGGCCGGCGGAGATCCAGAAGCACTTGTTGACGGGGGAGTATTCCATGCTGCGAAGGCCCAGGCCATTGAGATCCCAGAGGATCGGGGCATCGAAGCGGGCGGGTTGGCCGTTGAGGACCGCGTCGGCATTTGTCAGAGGGATCACCAGAGCCATTGGCTTGCCGGTCTGGGGGTGGCGGGGGCGGGGGTTGCGAAAGCCGATGTAGAGGGTTTTGCCGTCGGGCGAGGCGGCGAGGGCTTCGATATTGAGGCCTTCGTCTCTGGGGGCGAGCTTTTCCCGTTCTTTTTTCGAGAGCTTTTCGTCGAATCGCGTGGCGGCCTGGAGGCCGAGGGATTGTGCGGCCGGATGGTTCAAGAGCTGGTGGATGAGGGTCGAGCAAGGTCGGCCGACAGGGGTAAAGGCGATCTTACCGGACTCGACGGCGAAATCGGTGGCGAAAAACCGATAGCGGCTGGGATGCAACTTGCCATCCTTGTTGCGGCCGTGGGAGGTGATCCAGTAGATGCGGTTGCCAACACGGGTGGCGCCTTCGATGTCGGCTTCGGGATTGGCGGAATCGGGTTGGAGGTAATCCGACACGTCGAATGTCGATACCGGCAGGCCGGGGCGGGAACGGTCATAGACCCGCAGGTTGTTGTTCTCGTCGTCGCCCACGACGAAGAGGGTCTCGGTCAGGGCAACGGCGGCGGAGGCGTCGCTGGAGCCACGGAAGACCAGCACGGGGGCCTGATCCGGCATGGCCTGACATGAAGTGAGGGCGAAACAGGCGACCAAAACGATTCCGACGGCCCATCTGGCCGACATCTGATTCCAAGAAAAATGGCCTTTGTTCATAGCAGTGTCCGATATATACTGATGAATCGTATCTTTAAGATATTGGCTATGCCAGTTTTCAATTTTGCGGTATTATATCCGAATCACTATGGAAAGGAAACAGAGCCGTGATCAAACGAGCATTGGATTTTCGGCGAATCATTCCGTGCATGGATGTCAAGGATGGTCGGTTGGTCAAGGGCGTGAAGTTCAAGGACATGAAGGATATCGGCGACCCGGCCGAGATCGGGGGGGCCTACAGCGACGCCGGGGCGGATGAGCTGGTATTTCTGGACATTACGGCCAGCTTAGAAAAGCGCAAGTATATGCTGGAAACGATCATGCGGACGGTGTCGCGGATTGCGATTCCGCTGACGGTGGGCGGTGGGGTGCGGACCTGCCAGGACATTGAGGAGTTAATGGATATCAATGTCTCCAAGGTGTCGATCAAAACGGCGGCTGTCAAGAATCCGGACCTGGTCCGGGAGGCGGTCGGGGAATTCGGGAGCCATCAGATCATCGTGGCACTCGATACCCGCAAATCGGCTAAGCTGCCCAGCGGCTTTGAGGTGGTGATCAACGGGGGGACCCAGGGGACGGGCATGGATGCGGTAGAGTGGGCCAAGCGGGTGGTGGGGATGGGGGCCGGCGCGGTCCTGCCAACCAGCATGGACACTGACGGTACCCAGGGCGGGTACGATATCCCGGTGACGCGGGCGATCGCCGACGCCGTCGAAGTGCCGGTGATCGCGTCGGGCGGGGCGGGGAAGCTGGAGCATTTGGAGCAGGTGATTGTGAACGGCCACGCGGACGCGGTGCTGGTGGGATCCATCGTGCACTTTGGGGCCTTTTCGATCGGGCAGATCAAGGAGTTTTTGAAATCGAAGGGGATTGCGGTAAGAATGTAAGTGACTATTGAATAGTGACTATTGACTATTCAATTTGGAATTGGATATTGAAATATGGATTCCCGCTTCCGCGGGAATGACAAGTATCGTGGATGCAAGCGGTTGAATATCTGAAGCGATTGTAAATCCCTGATTTGGAAATGGAGTTCGGCATGAAAGCGAGATGGATGGCGGCGATGGGGTTGGGATTGTTGTTGGGGATCGGCGGCTGCAAGACGGCCCAGGAAGTGGAGTTGCCGCCGGATTACAGTCGGCCCCTGGGGCCGGGGCAGTTGGCGCTGCGGAAGGTCACGGATCCGGCGGACATTCCCAGCATGACGATCGCGTGTTTCGAGGTGGACCGGCTGAGGGAAGCGATCAACAATAGTCTGAGTTACATGAGCAAGCCGTCAAGCCAGAAGTTTTACCCGTATGGCGATATCACGCACGCGCAGGTCATCGCGAGCTTGGAGGCATTCGGGCAATTGCTGGATTCGGGCCTGACGGGCAAGGCGCTGGAGGCGGCCATCCGCGAGAAGTTCGACATTTATACTTCCGTGGGGTGGGACGACAAGGGGACAGTGCTGTTCACGGGCTACTATACGCCGATCTTTGACGGGTCGATGACACCGACGGCGAAGTTCCAGTATCCGCTGTATAAGCAGCCGACCGACCTGGTCAAGGGCGACAATGGCGAGATCCTCGGGCGCAAAGGGGCAGGCGGACAGTTTACGCCGTATCCGAGCCGGGCGGAGTTGGAGGATTCGGGCGAGCTGAAGGGGCAGGAGTTGATCTGGCTGGGCGATCCGTTCGAGGTGTATATCGCGCATGTGCAGGGATCGGCGAAGATCCGCACGACAGACGGCAAGTTGGTGACGGTCAGTTACTCGGCTAACAACGGGCACGATTATACCAGCGTGGGGCAGGCGATGGTCAAGTCCGGGAAGATCAAGGCGGACCAGTTGAGCTTAAAGTCGATGATGACCTACTTCAAGGCACATCCGGCCGAGGTCAATCCGTCGGTTCGGGCCAACCCGCGGTTTGTGTTCTTCCGGGCCGACCAGGGCGAGCCGAGGGGGAGTCTGAACGAGCCGGTGATCGCGTTGAGGACAATCGCGACAGACAAAAGCATTTATCCGCGAGCGTCGGTGGCGTTTTTGAAATCGACGCTGCCACGCGCGGTCGGGACGCAGACGGTGACCAAACCGTTCCAGCGGTTCGTGCTGGATCAGGATACCGGCGGAGCGATTCGTGCGGCGGGCCGATGCGATGTCTATATGGGCCAGGGCGACGAGGCGGGCGAGTTGGCGGGCAAGACCTACCAGGAAGGGCGGCTGTATTACTTTTTCCTGAAGACCCAGCAGGTTCCGGGGCCGGGGTTGGAGAAAAAGCCCGCCGAGCCGTTGCCGGGGGGGATCAATACTACTCCGCCGGTTCCGGGGAAGGAACTGGACAAGAAACTGGTTGAACCCGCGAAAGGCGGAGTCAAGGTTCAGACGAAGCCGATGACGAAGTAGTCTTGAGCCAGGGCAGGTTAAAGCGGTAATACAATCGGCTGCTGATGAGGTGGATCAGGCCGTCGGGCGTCTGGGTTGCGGCCAGATAGCCCTTGGGCTCGGCGTGGGTATCGTCGAGAGTGAACGAACCGGTCCAAGCGCCGCCTTGTATCGTGCGGGCGGGGCCGCCGGGGGTGATCAGCTTTTGCACGGGCCATGTTTGGCCTTCATCGAAGGAAATCGCGGCGAACAATCCAAAGCATTGGCGGGAGTTGCCCTGCGCATCGCGGATGGGAATCCCTATGGGGCCGGCGAGGGGATTAGTAAGGCGACTTGACGGATCTGTAAAGCTGACAAAGAGGATCGGGCCTTCGCGGAGGCGCATCAGGACCAGACGCTGGCCGGAGCCGATGGGGTTGAAGGGGCTGGCCGAGTAGGACCAGGTTGCGCCGCCATCGGAGGAGACACTCATCGGCATTCGGTTGCGGATGCTGTCGCCGCGGCCGAACGCCATCAGTCGGCCGTCGGAGAGCTCAACGAGGCGGGCGTGAATGCCGGCGATCCAGGCGCCGGATTTGCCGTCGGAGAAAGCGGGAGCCGGTTTGCCCTTGCCGGGGTCGGTCCAGGTCTTGCCGCTATCGGCGCTGATGTGGACGGCGGTTCCGCCATCGCCTTCGGTGACGGCGTCGCAGGGGAGGATGAGCTTACCGCCGCGCGTGCGGATCAGGCCGGGGATGACCTGGTTGCGAAGGCCGTGCTCGGGTTCGATCAGGGCGGCGGGCGACCAGGTGCAGCCATTGTCGCGGCTGGATCGCAGGATCAGGGCGAGCTTGCCCCAGGTGGCGTCGGAGCTGAGACCGTTGAAGTGGTAGAGTGTTTTGTCGCCATCCCACCAGACCTCCGAGCCGTGATCGTTGCGATCGGGGACATCCCAGAAGAGCGAGGCGGGATCCCATTCGGAGTTGCCCTTGCGTAACCGTGAGGCGGCGATGGCCAGTTCGCGGCCGGGTTCGGTGTTGCAGGTGTACCAGACGGCCAGCAGGTCGCCGTTGGGGCAGGCGGCGATGGCGGGGCAGTGGTTGTGTTTGGAGTACAGCGGGCCGTTGGAGCCGGGCGGGATGCGGACATAGTCGACGGGGCCGACGAAGACGGGGTTTGGATTTTCGGTCCATGAGGACGGTTGCTGCGAAACGCCTTGTGCCCACAGAGGCGGCGCGACACGGTCCATGAGTGATATCCGGGTCGAAGGTTCGCTTTGGACGACGCGGAAACCGATCATCTCGTGGCGGTCGTCGGGCAGGGCTCCGGAGCGGTTGGCCGAACGAAGGTAAGTGACCTCGGTACCGTGACTGCCGCCGCGGGTGATTTTGAAGGTGCCGGTTTCCGTACCCACGGGGTCGACTTCATTGCGGTTGGGATAGGGGCCGTACCAGTCGGCGCACCATTCCTCGACATTGCCGTGCATATCGAAGATGCCCCA
>PMBP01000110.1 GCA_003152975.1 Phycisphaerales bacterium
CGCCATCGCCGCCGCCGGAGGTTTGGCGGCGCTGATCGTTGGCGAGGTCACGCGCCGCCGCGATTATCAGATCGTCGCCAAAGGTGTCACCGCCCTGGGCTTTGCGATTCTCTATGCGACGGTCTTTTCCGCCTACCGCGTCTATCACCTCATCCCCGCCACGCCCTCGTTCGTTCTGGCGATCCTCGTCACCGCCGGGGCAATGGCCTACGCCACGATCCTCAACGAAGTGCTCATGGCCGTCCTGGCCCTCCTCGGCGGTTACCTGACGCCGATCCTTCTTTCGACCGGGCAAAATATGCCCGTTCCGCTGTTCCTCTATGTGCTGATCCTCGGCCTGGGCGCGATGGGCTGCGCCGTCTATCGCAAGTGGCCGGGCGTGAACCTGATGTGTTTCTTCGGCACTTATGGCCTCTACACCGGCTGGTTCGAGAGCTTCTATCGGTCCACCATGAATTCCATCGAGGGCCTGCCGCCGCAGATGAACATTGCTCTGATCTGGCTGGGCATTTTCTTCGTGGTCTTTCTGGCCCTGCCGCTTGTTTACGGCCTGGTCAACAACAGCCCCGCGCGAAAACAGGATGTCACCCTGATCCTCAGCAACGCCGCGGCGACGCTCTATTACCTCTGGGCGATCCTCTACCCTGAGCACCGCAATGAGATGGCCCTGTGCTGTGCGGCATTATTCGCCATCCATCTGGTCGCGGCTCTGGCCGTCTATCGGCGTTGCCCGCAGGATGATGATTGCCGAATGGCCCTGGTGGCGATCGGCCTGTTCTTTGTCACACTGGCGATTCCGCTGTATTTCCGCATGTACATCGTGGCCCTGTCCTGGTCGGCCGAGGCGGCCGTGCTGTGCTTTATCGGCCTGCGCTATCGCAGTTGGCTCACGCAATTCGCCGCGGCCGTCGCGATGGCTTTGTCGCTCTACAAGCTGGCCGATCAACTGCCATTGCACAATGAATTGTTTACCCTGGCCTTCAATCCCCAGTTCGGTTCGTGGTGCTTTGTCGCGGCGATGGCCGCCATCGCCCATGTCCTCTACTGCCGCCCGCACGAAAGTCTCTGGCCCGATGACTTCCGCCAGACGGTAGTGTCTTTGCTCTATGCCTTGTCGATCACGATCCTTACGGCCGCGTGCCTGATGGAATGGTATTGCCACTGCGATATCAATCTCGGTCCGATCTCTTCGAGTCAAACGGTTTTCCATCGCGGCCTGTTTGTCCTGGCCGCCGTGGTCCCCCTGCTGTTCCTCGCCCGCCCGCTCATCCCCACAGGGCCCATCCTGCCCCGGATCAGCGTCGCCCTGTGCGGCCTATCCACGGCGTATGTCCTGATCGCCTTCGTCGTCGTACACAAATCGGCCTACCCCATCTTCGTCAATAGTTGGTTCGCCTATGGAACGATGTTCGTTGCGTCCCTGTTCCTCTGGGCCTTTCTCCTGCGACGCGCGTGGCCGCAAACGGATTGGAATCTTGCCATTGCTGCGACGATCACTCTGTTCATCCGGCTGGTCGCGGGCATCCTCGTCAGCGAGGAATTGATCCTGTACTGGTTCTGCCGAAACCAGTATGGCGCGGCGACCCCGGCGTGGTTTTACTACACCGTCATGTCCGTCGCGATCCTGTGGGTCGTGTACGGATCGTTCCTGCTTCCGCGTGTGGGAATGCTGATGGGCCTGGTCGGCGGGGTCTGCCTGGCCGTGCTGTTCCCGCTCGTCCATCTGTCCGCGTATTCGATCGTGTTTAACCCGCTATTCTCGGTCGGCTTTGGATTCGTCGCGGCCCTGGCCGTCGCGGCGATCCTGGTCCGCTGGCAAGTTCCCCGCGAACATCCGGATCGCTGGGCTTGGGCCGTGCTGGCCCTCTCGGCTGTGGTGGTCCTGTGGATCCTGATCACCGAGGAAATCTACCTGTACTGGGATTGTAGCCACCGTTACACCAAACTGCCGGAGAACTACACCTACTTTTCCAACATGTATATCTCAATCTTCTGGGCCCTGTATGGCGCGATTCTGATGGTGGCCGGTTTCGCCAAACACCTACGCTTTGTGCGGTATCTGGCCCTGGGCCTGTTTGCCCTGCTGCTGGCCAAGGTCTTCCTGATCGACATGTCCAATGTCCGCAGCGTCTATCGCATGACCGCATTCCTGGCCACCGGCCTGACCCTGCTGGGCGTGTCGTACCTCTATCAGTACGCCAAAAAGAAAGGCCTGCTGGATACCGTGAAATAGAAAGGGGTAAGACCTCCTTGAACCATGGAACGCAACGACGCAGTCAAACGGGTTGAACGATTTATCCAGGCCTGCAGCGCCTCCGATGTGGATGGAATATCCCCCCGCCGGAAATATTTTCGTATCCGTTCACGGCAATTTCTGTACAATATATAGATACCGTACGGAGACACGAATGGTTTGGAACCGGTTCAATTCGACCTTGTCGGCACTTGTGCTGCTCCCGGCTTTTCTGTGTTCTGCCCCGGCGCTGGGAGAGGAGGCAAAACCGGCACTGCCCGTTTACGAGATTCACTTCGGCATCATCGAGCCGCCGGTGGTGGCTCAAAAAGACATCACTGTTGGGGCCCCCACCTCCAACCGGCAAAAGGAAGACAAACCCCTCGAGTGCAGCGGCCTGGCCTGGCTCAATGGGACCTTGCTGATCGTCAGCGACCGGCACGAGCACCTGATCTTTTCGTGCCCGGTCGATTTGAACACGATGACCTTCGGTACGCCCCAGCCGTGCGTCGTGATCCCCAACGAGCGGGATCTTGTCCAGGACGCCGAATCGTTGACGGTACGGGAGAGTAACGGCCGCTTTTCCCTGTACATGATGAGTTCCATGAGCAACGCCCCCAACGCCCAGCCCCTGCCGCAGCGGCGTCAACTACTCTGGGGACTGGTCAAGCAAAGCTCTCCACTGGAGCTGGAGCACTCGGCCGTGATTCCGGTGGGGACGATCCGCCAGCAGGTGGAGGCGTGCTTCGAGAAGATCAAGGTGCAGCCCTATTCCACCTACTTTATCGACTATCCGGGCGAGAACAAGAACACCTACCGCTGGGGCAATGTCGAGGGCATGACCTTTACGCCCGGCGGCCAGTCCCTGCTGTGCGGAATGCGCAACCCCCTGTTTGACCGGGCAGCGATCCTGTTTGTCGTTTCCGGAATGGTCCGGACCGGCGCCCCGTCGCAAACGGAGGCGCTGGAGGTGACGGATTTCTTCCTGCTGGACCTGGAGGACCGCGGGGTCAGCGATCTGGCGTGGGATCCGGTCACGCAGGGCTACCTGATCACCGCGGCCAAAAGCGGCGGGCCGCGCCGGGATTCGGATCAGGCCTTTCCACCCACTTCGCTGGATAGCGCCCTGTTCTGGTGGAACGGCCATAAGACCGACAATCCGATCCTGGTCGCCCGCATTCCGGACATGACCATCGAGGCCGTGTGCCGCCTGGGAACCAGCCGGTACATCGTGCTGGGAAGCGACGAGGGGGATGTCAGCGAAGGCCGTACCGCCCGCCAAAGCATTTTGACCGTGCTGGAATTTACCGGAATCCAACGCGGGCCGGGATGATCGACTATGGATGAACCCAAACCACAACCAAAAGCCGGCCTGGAAGACGAAAAGGCCTTTGCCGATACGCTGGCAACCGATCCCGGCGTCGTGGACAAACCCGGTCCCGTTGCGGAAGGGAAAGACACCGGGACTGTGCCCGCGGCGGCAAAACCCGACTCCAAGCAGCCGCCCTGGGTCGGCAGGATCATGGGGCACTTCAAATTGTTGCGCCTCATCGGCGAAGGGTCCATGGGCCTGGTAATCCAGGCCGAAGACATCCATCTGAAGCGCATCGTGGCGCTGAAGGTATTGCGAAAACAGCTTGCGTCGGGTGAAAAGGGAAAGCGGGCGATCGAGCAGTTCATCCGGGAGGCCCGCGCCGCCGCTTCGATCGAACACCCCAACATCGTTCGGGTGTACGAGGTCAATCAGCACGGGGACTGGTGGTATATCGCGATGGAAATGGTGACGGGCAACAGTCTCCTTGCCATCGTGAAAGCCGCCGGACCCTTGCCCCCTTCGCGGGCCTGCCCGATCATCGCCGACGCCGCCACCGGCCTGCATGTGGCACATGAGTTGGGGATCATTCACCGCGACATCAAACCCAGCAACATCCTGGTCACGCGGAACGGGCACGGCAAGGTCAGCGACTTCGGGCTTGTCCGCGTCGATGATCCAAACGATCCGGTCGATTCGTATGAACGGCAATCCATCGGGACCCCGTACTTCATGGCCCCGGAGATCATCCGCCGGGGTACGATCGGCCCGGCCGTGGATATCTACAGCCTCGGCGGTACGCTGTACTATGTCCTGACCGGCCGGCCGCCGTACAACGCCGACAGCGTCAAGGAACTCCTCAAGCAGCACCTGCACGCCGACTCGCCGAACCTTCAATGGGATCTTCCGTACGATGCCCCGAACCTCACTTCGCTGGTCCGGCGGATGATGGCCAAGAAACCCGAAGCCCGTCCGACGGCGGCCGAGGTGGCGGCGATCCTCCATGCCGAGGCGATTGCGGCGGCTCCGGAGTCCCCCGGTTTTGCCGCTGCCGGCGGTTCCACCCTGGGGACCGATTGGCAGGGGCTTACCCAAAAAACCGGAACCTCGCTATCCAGTTCGACGGTGCAGTCGATCTCGGCCACCCCTTCGAAAAGATGGGATTGGATCCGAAGTAAGATCGCCACGCGATGGGGAATCTTGTCGGTGCTGGCGGTTCTGCTTGTTCTGTGCGGCCTGACATTCTGGTTGCTCAGGCCGAAACATCCGCCGCGTCAGGATCGCCGGGCCGTGAGCCGGTTATTTCCCAACGCCCCGGAAAGCTACGGAACCCGGCCTCCCGGTTTCGTTCCTGTGCCGTCCCGCACCGGGACCGATGTTCCGGGTTTCTCGTGGAAGGGCAAAGTGGATGTCACGGGTGTTCGCTATATCGCCAGCCGGACCGGGGACTACTTCTACCCCATCGACGACAAACGGGCCGTCCTGATCCGGGCCGATCAGTGCGTGTTATACCCAACGGCCGATCAGGCTCGCAAGGATGACAAACAGCCCGCGCCATAGAAAAAAGCCAAGAGGTCCGATCCCTTTTTCTATAGGGTAGCCAGGAGCTTTTGCTTTTCGGCGAGGTTGAAGATTATCCGCGCATTGCCGTGCATGATCGGGTCGATCAGATCCATCGCATCGGACACCTTGAGCCAGCCCTCCTCGACCAGCTCCGACAGGGCCAGCGCGATCCCGCGCCGGGCGATCATCGCATGGCCCAGGACCGGCTCGACGGGGATGTAGTCGCCGCCGAAGGTCAGGATCTTGTTGGCCGGGGCCGTGACGAGGTATTTCTTGAGGAAGTCCTTGGCCGCCACGGGGTTGATGATCCACGCCCAGCACATGTCCAGGTACGCGTTGGTATAATGTTTGGCGACGGCGATGAGATCCTCATAATACGGATACGCAATGTGCATGAAGACAAAGCGGGTCTCGGGGGAGGCCCGACAGAGGTCGCAGGCCGACCCGGGATTTTGAAGCAGCCGCGACAGGGGCATGTAATTGTCGCCGGCATAGTATCCCGTGTGCATCTTGACCGGCAGGTTGTGCTGGGTCGCCGTCTCGACGGCCGCCCAGAACAGATGGTCTTCAAGGTCCTTTTGCTGCTGGGGGTTCATCGGCTTGTTTTCGATCCGCAGCTTGAAGAGACCCTGCGCTGCCCCGGCCTCGACCTTCCGGTAGTCGATGTCGCGGGCGTAGGCATTCTGCGATTTGACGGCCACGGCGATCTTTCCGTACTGCCCGAACCACCAGTCGATCACGCGGCGCCAGTCGCCCAGGTCCTTGACCTCGATGCCGGCCGGCTTGGCAAAGCCGTTAATGTCCGGGCCGGAGAACATGCCGACGATGCCGATATCCTGCATCAGCAGGGTGGGCATGGTGCTCTTATGGAAGGGCTCGCCGCCGAGGTAGTTGACCTGGCAGGATTCGATCCCGGCCTGCTCGCACAGGATCCGGCGATAGAAGCCCGGCTTTCGCGTGGCCTCGTATCCGGCCTGGACCTTGCGGACGGTCGCCGCCGACAGTTCCTCGACGCCGTAGAGCTTCTCGATGGCGATCCGCACCGCCCGGCCGTATCCGGTGTTCTTCACCGCCGCCCAATACGGCTCCAAAATCGCCCACTTGTCGGCCGGGTCCACCTTCGATGAAAAGAAGCGGTCGAACTCCGCCGGCGGCATGCCGGAGGTTCTTATGTCCGAGTCGAGATAGTGCTTGAGGATCAGCGACCAGTCGTCCGGCTCGGATCGGGCCCCGGGAGTTTTGGCCAGCCGCACCTCCTCGTCGAACAGATGCTCATGCGTATCGATCAGCGGCGCCTTGAGGACCTTGCCGAGAATGTCCTTGTGATACTGTCGCCCGGAAAAGGGCGAGACCCGATCGTCCGCGGCCGATGCGCCCGACGAAACCAGCGACAACGCCCCCACCGATCCGAGGCCCTTGAGGGCCGTGCGACGCGACAGAGAAAGACTCTTTTTCATGCGATAATATCCATAATAGGTTGGCGCGACTCACTCTTTCCCGGACGAATCCTTCGAGCCCAGCGTTTGAATCAGGCAAAAGATAAAGATGCCCAGGATCCCGCCCCAACTGACAATCAGAAAGATCCAGCCGTCAAGATGCATTGGAAGTCCCTCCCTTCGGTTTGTGTTTCCACGCCCGCCAGACCAGATACGCCAGGATCACGAACAACCCCACCAGCATCACCCGCGTGGTCTGGATATACGGTTTGTCCGGCTTTGCGATACCGTCCATCCGCAGCTTGGCGGGCAGGTCCGACCAGAACCACGACACCAAAATAAACAGCAGAAACAGCGGCGTGACATACTTGATGATGAATCGATAGACCCGCGGAATCGTGATGTCCGAGCCGACATGCAGTTCGCTCCAGGCCTTGTCCATCCCAAAGACCCACCCGAACAGGATCGTCTCGATGAAGGCGAAGATCACCAGACACACCGTTCCTCCCCAGAAGTCGATCTCGTCGATCACGCCGCGTCCGATCCAGAAGATGCACGGCTGGGTCAGCAGGAAGGTCACGACCGCGAAGATCATGCTGGCCTTGGGTTTGGAGATGCTGAACTCGTCTTCGAGAAAGGCCACGGCCGGCTGGGCCATGCTGATCGAGCTGGTGATCCCCGCCAAAAACAGCAGGAAAAACCACGCAAAGCCGAAGAAGTTCCCGAACGGAAGCTGCTGGAGCACCAGCGGCATGGTGACAAACCCGAGGTTGTAGGACCCGCCGTTGGCGACGGCCAGCATCTGGGCGGCGCCGAAGAAGGCAAAGGCCGCCGGGATTACGATGCTGCCGCCGAAGATCACCTCAGCGACCTCATTGGTCACCGCGGCGGTCAGGCCCGACAGGGCCACATCATCCTCTTTCTTGAGATAACTGGCGTAGGTCAGGATGATGCCGAACCCCACGCTGAGCGTGAAGAAGATTTGCCCCGCCGCCGCCAGCCAGGTCTTCGATTCGCCCAGCTTGCTCCAGTCGGGATTCCACAGAAAGCCCAGGCCATTGACAACATTGTTTTCCGGATTCGCCGGATTCGGCGCCCCCAGCGTCAGCACCCGGATCGTCAGGAAACCGGCCAGGATAAACAGCACCGGCAGGGCGTACATGCACACCACCTCGATGCCCTTGTTGACGCCGCGGTAGATGATCCAGATGTTCATCGCGAAAGTGAGCAAAAAATAGACATACGCCGTGGAGAGCCCCCCGAAATAATCCCCCGTTTTCAGGCCTTGATATTGTTCCAGGAACGCCTTCATCGTCTCGACGGTCGTGCAGCCGTTATACTTGCCCACCAGGGCAAAAACGCTGTAGCCCAGCAGCCACGACTCGACATAGATATAATAGATGAAGATGATCACCGGCCCGAAGATGCCGATCACCCCGAAGTACTTGATGAACCGGTTCTTGTTCCACAGCGTGTGAAACATCCCCGGCGCGGTGCTGTGGCCGAAGCCGCCCCCGAACCGCCCGATCGTCCACTCGATCCACATCAGGGGAATCCCCAGCAGGATCAGGGCCGCAAAGTACGGGATCATAAAGGCGCCCCCTCCGTTGTTGACCGCTTGGACGGGAAACCGCAGAAAATTGCCCAGCCCGATGGCGCTGCCGGCCACGGCCAGGATCACGCCCAGTTTGCTGCCCCACTGTTCCTTCGCCATACCTGCTCCCAACGATTCCAGCCCTGCGGCCAATCCTCGAATGATACCTCGCCAGTCTCGATACAGCCGACATTATAGTCCCCTCCGTTGCCGAGGACAAGAGGCGCATCCCCGTGCAAGGTCCGGTAATATCCAAAATGTCAAACTGCCGGAGTCAAGAGGTATCGGACGTGCTGCGATTGCTTTCCAAACAGGACCGCATGATTGGCCCGGCGCCGGCGGGTTGTTCGTTATTTCGAGTCCCCTTTTCGTCGATGTTTCTTCCGTTGGATTCTGTTGAGACAGAGTCAGTGGATAGGCGAAAACTCGAGGCGAGCTATGGATTTCGGAACAATATTGGGTGTTCTATTTGGGTTTGGGGTCATCCTCGGGACGATGCTCTACGAGGGCAACCTGGGCATCTTCTTCAACATCCCGGCCCTGGCGATCGTGTTCGGGGGTATGACCGCGGCGACGATGATTCACTTTTCCATGGGCCAGTTTCTGGGCATCTTCGGCATCGTCAAGAAAACCGTCTTTCAGAAAATCCCCAGCCCCAAGGACTCCATCCAGACGATGGTCAACATGGCCGTAATCAGCCGCCGCGACGGTGCGCTGGCGCTGGAGCAGGAAATCCGCAAGGTCCGCGATCCGTTTCTGGCCAAGGGCCTGCAGATGATCGTGGACGGCAACGACGAGCATGTCATCCGCGAACGGATGTGTAAGGAACTCGAAAACACCGAAGAGCGGCACGGTATGGGCAAAAAAGTCCTGGAATTCATGGGCGGATCGAGCCCCTCGTTCGCGATGGTCGGCACGCTGATCGGCCTGGTCAACATGCTCAGCCGTATGGACGATCCGTCCAAGATCGGCTCCGGCATGGCCACGGCTCTGGTCTGCACCTTTTACGGGGCCCTGGTCGCCAACCTGGTCTTCCTGCCCTTGGCTGGCAAGCTCGGACAATTCTCCAAGATGGAAATGATTTACATGGGCATGATCACCGAGGGCGTCTGCGCCATCGCCCACGGCGAAAGCCCCACGGCCGTCCGCGAAATGATGGAAGTGTTCGTGTCCGCCAAGGGGCGGGCCCGGTTGAAAGTCAAGGTGGCATAATGGCCAAGGCCAAGAAGGCCGAGGAAGAAAGCGGCGAAAGCGCGCCCTTGTGGATCATCTCGTTCGCCGACATGATCTCACTGCTGATGGCGTTCTTCGTGATGCTCTCGTCGTTCACCTCCTACGACAAAGGCGAGGAAAAAAAACTCCGGGCCACCATCAAGGCCACGCTGGCCTACGCCGGCGGCTGGTTGGGCGAGATTCCGCAGGACAGTCTTGGCTGGAATCCCGGCAACGACCAAAAGGCCAAGGAAGGCACCGAGCGGCCGCCCATCGAAGAGACCATCCGCACCGGCGCCATCGAGGAAACTCAGGCCAACGGATTTCCCGACAACAAAGTCTTTCTGATCCGCAAGGATTTCCTGTTCGTCCCGTCCGGGGCGGCTCTGTCGCCGGACGGAAAGAAATGGCTTGTTACCTTCGCATCCTATGCCGCCAAGATGCCCGAGCGGATTGTGGTCGCCGAGCGGAGCGCCGAATCCAACAAGCCCTTCGACCCGCGGCGGGTCGTGGCCATCACCGAATACCTGCAGCAGCAACAGATGGACCCCGCGAAAATCAGCGTCAGTTCCTGCGGGACCCTGCCGCCGCAGGACGCCAAGGCCGGCGAGTTTATCGAAATCAGCCTGCTGGATAAGAGTATCTGCCCATGAAACCCAAAAAGGCCGTCGAAGAAAAGGGGGAACAAGCGCCGCTGTGGATCATTTCCTTTGCGGACATGATTTCGCTGCTGATGGCCTTTTTCGTTATGCTGCAGGCGCTGGCCTCCGAGCAATCCAACGAATTCCTCAACCCTTCCAGCGGCCGGTTTGAAATGACGATCGGGGAATTCAAGCGGAACATAGACGGCTTCGGGATCCCGAACCTGCTGGGCAAACCCGCCGACAACCTGAAATTATCCTCCCGCCAGGTCAAGTACCGCTTCAACTCCCCGGATACTCAGCCGGTGGTCAACCCCGCCGTCGATGGCAACCAGGAATCGATGCGGCGAATCTTCTCGCAGTTGTCCCGTTCATCCAAGACCTGTCGCCCGCAACTGACCGGGTCGGTGCGGGATTTCTCATTTGCCCCGCTGCGATTCGCCGACGGAAGCGCGGTTTTGGACGGCGACGCCCAGGCCTGGCTCAAGCAGTACGCCGTCAACCTCGGGCAGATGGCGATGACCAAAGGGACGCGGCTGTATGTGGTCGGCTTTGCCCCCGACGCGTCCGCTTCCGGCGAGCAATGGGCCGTGTCCGAGCAGCGGGCCCGCAATGCCGCGCAGTTTCTCCGGTCTCAATTGCCGGAAAAGGTCCGCGATCAGATCTTCTGGTGGGGGGCCGGCGCCGGCGGCGAATGGTCCAGCGGTATGGGCAACGCCACCGATAAGACCCACATCCTGTTCACTTTCCTCCGCGGCCCCGCCAGATAAATCCAAATCACTCCGGTTCGGGCTCGATCAGTTCCAGAGCCACCAACGCGTTCAATGCCGCTCGCTGTTCGGCCTCCTTCTTGGTCACGCCCCACGCGCTGGGATAGCGGTGCCGCCCGATGACCACGCTGATCTCGAAACATTTGTTGTGGTCGGGGCCCTTCTCGTCGAGCAATTCGTAGTTCGGCGTGTGGCCGAAATGCCGCTGGGAGTGCTGCTGAAGGACCGATTTGAAGTTTTCCTGGTGCTGCTGGGCGTCGGCCTCGGCCAGGTCCTTGGCGAACAGCCGCAGGATGAAGTCCCGCGCCGGTTCCAGCCCGCCGTCGATGTAAATCGCCGCGATCACCGCCTCCAGCAGTCCCGCCGCGATAGAGCCGCCCATCGCCCGGAGAGGATCGACACCCTTGCCCACTTTCGCAAAGCGCGCCAGGTCCAGTTCCCCCGCGATCTGCGCACAGGTCTTGCGCGAAACCAGGCGGCTCTTGATCCGCGTCATGTCGCCTTCGAGATAATTCCGGAATTGTTCATACAGTTTCTGGCAAATCACCAGAGAGAGCACCGAGTCGCCCAGAAATTCCATCCGTTCATTGCTGTGCAAGCGATGTTCCACCTGGGAGGAGTGGGAGAGGGCCTCGGCAATCAGGGCCGGCTCCTGGAAATGATATCCCAGAACCTGTTCGATCCGTTGCAGGGTTTGTGCATTCATGCTCGTGTCCGAAAAGTCCTGCAAGCAGATTGCGAAAACCGCACCTCCAGCGGGTTTCGTAATGCGCTTGCCTTTTACCAATGCCAATCTACGCGATCCGTGAACGATTGTCAAGGACGGAAATAACGCCTTCGATTCTTCGATGCGATCGGCTGGCGCCGATCAGGCGCCGGCCATTTGTAATCCGGCCAGGGCCAGGAACTGGTCTTCCACAAACTCAAAGACCACATCCAGCCCCGTCACGGTGAAAATATTGCGAGTCTTGGCCTTCACGCCGGAAAGGACCAGCCGATGGTCGCCATCGGCCAGGTTCTTGCGGAGCTTGAGCAGCTTGGCGATGCTCGACGAGGTGATGATGTCCACCTCGGAAAAATCGACCACGATATCCCGGCTCCGACGGCGGATCATATCCACCACCGTCTGCAGCTCTTCGCCCATCTGGGGTTCGCTGGCCAGGTTGACCAGAATTATCGTTTCCGACCAGTTTTGAATGCCCATACCGAATACTCCTGCATCGAAGGTTTCGTTCGAGAGTTGTATCGGTTGATTTCATCCGGAAAATCAGGGATTTCCTCTTCGGCAATCGGCCCAGTCGTGGACAACCGATCAGGCGATTTTTGGAGGTTGGGGTAACATTGCACCGAGGATTAGCCGATAAAGGAGTGGTCTGTAAGTGGTTGTTTGATAACGAGTTATCGATAATCCAGCCCCGGAAAATGATTGTCTTGAACCCCCGGCGGGCATTTTGATAGAATAGAGGTGAGGCCTGTGGGCCTCAAACCGGAGCGACAACCTTGAATCGTCCGATAAAATATGGATGGATACTGCTGCTTGCGGCCCTTTCCTCGGCAGCCGCCCAGATTCCGCCGGCCGTGCAGGTCGGCGGGCCGGCCCCCGATTTTTCCCTGGCCAACCTCAACGGCCAGATCCTTCAACCCGCCCAGGCGCAAGGCCGGAACCTGCTGCTGGTCTTCGGGACCACCTGGTGCCCGCATTGCCGCGACCTGATGCCGCAACTTTCGGATATCCAGGATCGAAATTCCGCCCGACTGACGGTGTGGTTTGTCTGCGTCCGCCAAAATGAGCGGGCGGCCCTGGATTTCTATCGCGGCCAGGCCATGGCCTACGAAGTCCTGCCCGATCCCGACGCTGCCGTCGCCGCGGCCTATGGCATCGACCGAATCCCCACCAGCGTCTTCATCGACCGCAAGGGAATCCGCCGTTGGATCGGCCCCATCAACGCCGGCCTGGTCGCCGATCTCCTAGACGGCGTCCCCATCCCCCAACCGCCGGCAAAACCGGCCCCGGACCTCAAGGTCCGCCACCTGACCTCGCCCCCGGCCAATCGGCCCGCGGCCCCCGCGCGACGGTTCATCGTGGACCTTGACGAGCCGCCCGATCGTGCCCTGCACCTGACCGAGCAGGCCCGCCAGCTTCGCCGCGATCACCTCCGGACCGCCGCCCGACGGATCGGCGGGACGATCATTCACGACTATGGCAAATGGAAAAACAAGATCGTCGTCGATATCTCCCCCAATCAGGTGGGTCGCCTCAGCGAACTGCCGGGTTTTCGCAGCGTCAAAGAAGACCCCAGGGTCCACGCCCTGTTGTCGGATTCGGCCTACCAGATTCACGCCGACTACGCCTGGGCCAACGCCATTACCGGGCAGGGCGTCAAGGTCTGCGTCGTGGATACCGGCATCGACTACAACCACCCCGACCTGCGAAACAAGGTCGTCAAACAAGCCAATATCTATGAAGGCACCGATGACGCCGTGGACGACAACGGCCACGGCACCCATGTCGCCGGGATCATCGCCTCCGAGGGTCTGGTCTATCGCGGCGTCAGCCATGATGCCTCCCTGATGGCCGCCAAGGTCCTCGGCTCCCAAGGCGAGGGTTACGCCTCCGATGTCGTCCTCGGCATCCAGTGGTGCGTCGCCGAAGGCGCTCAGGTCATTAACATGAGTCTTGGCGAAGGCCTCTACCCCGGCACCTGCGACGCCACCGAAATGGCCATTGCCGTCAACGAGGCCGCCGATGCCGGAGTCGTGGTCGTCTGCGCCTCGGGCAACGACAACGATCCCGCCAACATCGTCTCGCCCGCCTGCGCGTCCAAGGCCATCGCCGTCGGCAGCGTCGATAAGACCGACTCCATCGCCTCCTATTCCGACGGCGGTCCCGAACTGGACTTGGTCGCCCCCGGCGGCGATCAATTCGGCGGCTCGTCGTATCCGGAAATCGTCTCGACCTTCAGCACCCTCGTTGCCAACGACCCAGACCTGTGCCTGTACTTGATCTCGGAAGAATGTTACGACAACTACTTCGTCGTGGACGGCATGCGTTATATCCGCGCCGTCGGCACAAGTATGGCCGCCCCGCATGTCGCCGGCGCCGCGGCCCTGTTGCTGGAGGCCAACCCGGCGTTGACGCCGTTGCAGGTCAAGACCCTGCTGGAAGAGACCGCCGACGACCTCGGCGATCCCGGCTGGGACAACATCTTCGGTTACGGCCGGATCAACATCGAAAAGGCCCTGGACAATCTGCCCACGCAGGTTGGTGAGTTAAAGATTTCCATCACCGATCCCAACGCCGCCGCCACGCGGATTCTCAACGAGGCCTTCGCCCTCAGCGGCCTGATCGAGTGCTATGGCGGCGATGGCTGCGGCCAGGTCCAGGTCGCCGCCCGATTCTGCGAGGGCATCGACTGTACCGACTTTGCCCCGCTCACGGCCGATTCGGCCGTCTCTACAGCAAGCCCCAACCCCGTCGATCTCGGCCAGCTCAGCGGAGCCACCGTCGATGTCGAGGCGCCCTTGTCGTTCGATGCCGAATCGATTCTGGATATTTCAGAATCGTCATACCAGAAAATCCTCTCGCCCGCCAACGCCTCCGTCGGCTCGACCATACCCTCGCAATACCACAGCGGCGACCTCGAGCCGGACGACGGCCTGGGCGCCATCGGCGAGAATGTCGAAAAGATCTATTCCTTCACCCTGCCCATCGGCCAGCCGTCCGTGCTCAAGATCCGCATGGAGCACTACCTCGTCCTCCAGCAGGATGACCCCAACAGCGGCTGGCGGTTCTTCGTGTCCGACGCTCTGGGCAATAACCTGGCCCTCGTCGGCGACTGCATCCCCGAGACCGGCGGCGGGGGCGATCCGCCCCCTCCGGACTGCTGGTGGATCTCCCGCGATCCGGCGGTCCTGTCGGCCCTGCACCCCGGTCTCAACTACATCAAGCTGATGTCCTTCGATGTCGGCGAAGACGACTGGCTGACCTTCAACAACATAGAGGTCTTCGTCGACTTCGCCATCGATCCGGCCAACGACCTGCAGCATCGTTACACCGTCAAGTTTGATCTGTCCGCGATCGACCTGGCCAAAGAAATCACCGCCGCACGGCTGTCGATCAATGTCAGTCAGGCCGCCGCCGGCGCCATGGGAGAAATCCACTGGGTCGATCCCGCAATCCTATCGTCCGATCCGGCCACGACCCTCCACAATGCCGCCCTCCCGACCGGCGCAACCCTGACCAATCCCGTCAAATCCTTTTCCGCCGGCAATACCGGCCCGGTGAACATCAATCTCAAGGCGGTCATCGATGACGCCCTGCGCTCCGGCCACAAGGCCGTCGCCCTGCAGATCCGCGAACTGGGCGACGATCAGATCTTCGCCCTCTCCGCCGGTGGCAGCGCCAACAAGCCGCGCCTGGTTCTGTCGCAGCGGTCGGCCCAGGCCCCACCGCCCCCCGCACAGATGCCGACGCCTCCTCCGGGCCCCGGCCCGCACACCATCGTCTTTGACGCTGCCGTCGTCAAGAAGATCACCGACGGCTCCTACACCAAGACCGACGCACCGCCCGAGGCCGAGGTCGGTTCGACCATCGCCGCCGAATACAACACCGGCAACCTCGAACCCGAAGGCGGCATGGGCGCCGTCGGCGAAGATGCCGCCAAGGTCTATCCCATCAACCTGCCCGCCGGAACCCTCCGTCAGGTCCGCGTCCGCATGGAAAACTATGTCGTCCTCCAGCAGGACGACCCGCCCGCCGGCTGGTACCTCTTCACCAGCGATGCGGCCGGTACCGAGCTGCACCTGCTGGATCAGTGTACGCCCGAGACTGGCGGAGGTGGCGAACCTCCGCCGCCCGATTGCTGGTTTATCTCCAGCGATCCGGCCGTGCTGGCCGACTTCCACCCCGGCGCCGCCAGCTTCATCAAGCTCCGTTCGCATAATGTCGCCGAGTTCGACTGGCTCAGCTTCAATGTCCTCGAGCTGATCGCTGAGTACCAAATCGATCCGGCCAACGACCAGGTCCGCCGTTACTACATGCGGTTCGATCTGTCGTCGCTGTCGCCGGATGATAAAATCGACACGGCCATCGTCAACCTTACCGTCTCCCGCGCCGCGGCCGGGGCCGTCGGCGATTTCTCCGTCGTCAACAACGCCTACGACGCCGGCACCGGCGCCCTGACGATCTACAACGCCGAGGATGCCGCCTATTCCTCGCTGCCCAATCCCTTCAAGACCTTCGCCGCCGACACCACGGGCCTCAAACGCGTCAACATCCGCGCCGCTGTGGAGGATGCCGTCTCCAGCGGCGAATCCTCGATCGCGATATTGCTGACCGAAGAACAGGAAAATGCACTCTTCGCCGTCGCCGGTTCCGCCTCGGCCCAGCCGCCGACCTTGGATGTCTATCTCAAGTCGGGCCTGAACTCCGGGACCGCCCAGTGGGCCGCCAAAGCCCTTCGCGAAGGCAACTACCTCCTGCAGCTTCACGCCCAGACCTCCACCGGCGCCGTCGCCGATTCGCAGGTCATCCCGCTGGTGGTGGAAAATCCCGACCGCCCGCGGATTCAATCCGTCGAGTGCCGCATTGCCGGCCAGTGGAAGGATTGCCGCACCGCACTGTACAACCAGACCATCGAATCCATCCGCGTCGCGGCCACTGATCCGCAGGAAACGCCGACCGTCCATCTGACCTTGTCCAATCTGCCCGACAACAAGACATTCATTGATAGTAATGTCGCCTTCAGCGGCGGCTACTTCACGCAGACCGCCAACCAGCTCATCCACGACAGCGGCCAGTGGAACCTCTTCGTCCGCGCCGCCGATTCGCAGGGCAACTTCGACGAGCGTATGATCTCCTGGCAGATCCCCTGGGGCGAGCTGATCGCGCAATTGCTGGCGCCGACCGCGGCAGCGCAAACGCCCAAGGGCAACGCGCTGACCGTTTCGGCCATAACCACCTGCGCCGGCGGCGAATGCCCCGATGTGTTTGCGACGGTCATCCTCAACAAACCCGTCGAATGCGCCTACGATGACGGCACCGCCGAGGACTTCGGCGACATCGGCTCCACCGACGCCTTTCTGGCCGTGCGGATCACGCCGACCGAATATCCTGCCGTCCTCAAGACCGCGCGGTTCTACATCTGGGACCAGACCACCTATCCCTTCGAGCTGCATGTCTGGGATGACAACGGCCCCGGCGCATCGCCCGGCGTGGAATTGATGACCCCGATGGTCGTCGATCCGGTCAACTCTTCCGCCGGCCAGGTCGTCTCGTGGTTCGATGTCGATCTGTCCGATCGCAACATCGTCATCCCCTCCGGCGATCTCTACATCGGCTGGCGCCAGCTTGAAGAAACCCGCAACAACCAGGTTGGCTTCGACACCAACGGCACCGAAAAGATGCGCACCTGGGCCTATCTGGCCATGCTCGGCGGCTGGTTCAACCTCGACGACTATTGCTCCTACGATCCCCAGTTCTGCGGCAACATCATGATCCGCGCCATCCTCGGCTCCGAGGGCTACTTCAGCGGCATCCTGCCGGCGACGACGATGCTCGCCCCCTTCTACGCCCCCTCCGGCCACCCCGCCCCCTGCGGCGATCTGGCCGACGGACAAACCTGTACGACGAATATCACGCTGCTGGCCGTCGGACAGGTCGGCGACAAGGCCAAGCTGATGGTTCGCGCCGCCAACGCGCACTCGCTGGCCGAGACCGC
The DNA here is from genome assembly GCA_003152975.1 of Phycisphaerales bacterium. Classification (GTDB taxonomy): domain Bacteria; phylum Planctomycetota; class Phycisphaerae; order Sedimentisphaerales; family Anaerohalosphaeraceae; genus FEN-1350. The sequence continues at coordinate 17,481 of PMBP01000110.1, forward strand.
AAGCGTCACCGCGACCGTCGCTGCCGCCGCCAACCCCTGCCGCGCCGCCAACCTCGACGGCGTCGGGCTCGTCAACCTCGAAGACTTCGCCATCCTCGCCCACCAGTGGCTGGCTACGCAAAAACCCCTCTTCGCCGACCTCAACAACGACCAGAAAGTCAACCTCGCCGACCTGCTGTACCTGTCCAACAACTGGCTTTCTTCCTGCCCATAAAAATATTCGCCTCTCTCCTGCCCCTTGGGTATAATGGTTCCGTGGAATCGACAGATAACGGAAACCAAAACCCCAATGATTGGAGGGTCAAACGAATGTCGAACAACACCATCACTCGCCGCGATCTGCTGGCCGGCGCCGGCGCCGCTTTCGCCTTCACTGTCGTCAGTCCCCAGGTCGCCCGAACCTACGCCGCCAACTCCAAGGTCAAATTCGGCCTGCTCGGCTGTGGCGGCCGCGGCACCTGGATCGCCGACCTGTTCGTCAAGAACGGCGGCTACGAAATGTTTGCCTGCTACGACTACTTCCAGGACCGCGTCGATGCCGTCGGCGAAAAGTTCAATGTCCCCGCCGAGCGGCGATTCACCACGCTGAGCGGCTACAAGAAACTCCTCGACTGCGGCGTCGATGCCGTCGCGATCGAGAGCCCGCCGTACTTCCACCCCATCCAGGCCGCCGCTGCCGTCGAGGCCGGCAAGCACACCTATGTCGCCAAGCCCATCGCCGTCGATGTTCCCGGCTGCAAGACCATCGAGCAGTCCGGCAAGAAGGCCACCGAAAAGAAGCTTGCCTTCCAGATCGACTTCCAGACCCGCGCCAACGAGTTCTACATCGAGGCCCTCAAGCGCGTCCACGCCGGCGCCATCGGCGACTTCGCCTTCGGCGAATCGACCTACCACGCCGACATCCCCTGGGGCGGCCACATGGAGGCCCTGGCCAAGGACCCCAACAACCCCGAAACCCAGCTCCGCGCCTGGGGCATGAGCCAGGAACTCTCCGGCGACATCATAACCGAGCAGAACATCCACACGCTCGATGTCATGAACTGGATCCTGCAGGCCCCGCCGCTGCGGGCCTGGGGCACCGGCGCTCGCAAGGTCCGTCCCATCGGCTCCTGCTACGACACCTTCACCATCACCTACGAATACGCCAACAATGTCGGCGTCGCTTTCAGCTCGCGCCAGTTCCCCGGCTACGACACCCAGCCCGAAGGCATCCGCAACCGCATGTTCGGCACGCAGGGCGTCCTCGAGGCCGAATACGGCGGACAGGTCCTCATCCGCGGCAAGAATTTCTATCGCGGCGGCCAGACCGGCAGCATCTACCAGGATGGCGCCGTCAACAATATCGCGACCTTCCACAAGAGCATCACCGAAGGCAAGTTCGACAACCCCACGGTCGCGCCGAGCGTCCAGAGCAACATGATCACCATCCTGGGTCGCACCGCCGCCTACGAAAAACGCGTCGTTGCATGGGACGAACTGATCAAGAGCACCAAGGTCATGGAGCCCAACTTCAAGGGCCTCAAGCCGTAAGCATTGTCAATTTTCGATTTCCAATTTCCAATTTGTAGGGGCGGGTTTATAACCCGCCCATGTTCTCTGAAAGGGTGTATATGATTACTCGTCGTGACTTGTTGCGAATGAGCGCCGCCGGCATGGCGGGCTTGTCGTTGGTGTCTCCATCGGCCCTCTGGGCCGCTGAAGATGAACCGCAATCGGCTGCCGGGCAGGATTCGGCCGACACCGGCCAGCGTCGTCGCCGCCCCCGCGGCTTCCGCATCGGCGTGTGCGACTGGAACCTCGGCAAGACCTCCGACCCCGGCTGCTTCGAAGTCGCCAAGCAGATCGGCCTGGATGGTGTGCAGGTCAGTCTCGGCACCGCCGCCAACGATATGCACCTTCGCAAACCCGAAGTCCAGAAGGCCTTCCTCGACGCCTCGGAAAAAACCGGCGTCCGCATCGCCTCCCTGGCCATCGGGGAAATGAATGAGGTCCCCTACAAATCCGATCCCCGCGCCGAGCAGTGGGTCGCCGACAGCATCGATGTGTGTACGGCCCTACGGGTTCGCGTGGTCCTGCTGGCCTTCTTTGGCAAGGGCGATCTGATCGACGACAAGGCCGGCCTCGACGCCGTCGTCGAAAAGCTCAAAAAGGTTGCACCCAAAGCCGAAAAGGCCCGCGTCCAACTGGGCTTCGAGAGTTGGCTCAGCGCCGAGCAGCACCTGGACATCCTCAAGCGAGTCGGCTCGCCGGCCCTGAAGGTCTATTACGATGTCGGCAACTCCCACCTCCGCGGCTACGACATCTACAAGGAAATCCGGATGCTCAATAAAAACATCTGCGAGTTCCACGCCAAGGATTACGACAAGCTTTTCGGCCAGGGCAAGGTCGATTTCCCCAAGGTCCGCGCCGCCATGGACGAGATCGGCTACCGCGGCTGGATCCACATCGAAGGCGCAACCCCCCTGGGCCTGATCGAAAGCTACAAGAAGGACGCCGAATACCTCCGCTCCATTTTCCCCCGAGAAGTTCCCGCCGCAACGACATAATCCTGCGGAAACATTTCGGCCCAATACAAAATCGGCCGGTGGATCGTTGGTCTTCCAACCTTCCCCCGGCCGATCGTTTCTTATTTACCCGATCGCGCGAAATCCAAATTGAAAATTGAAAATCGGAAATTGAAAATGCTTATGCTGTTGCTTTGGCAATCACGGCCCGCATCTTCTCGATGCCTTCCTTGGCCACGACGGCCGGGTCCTGGTCCCAGAACTTCCGGCTAAAGAGCTCCAGCGACAGCACCGGCCGGCAGCCCCGGTCGTGGATGCCCTTGAGCACCGCCGCCAGAGGCGCAATCCCGTCGCCGGGCATTACGCGGTCCTTGTCGCCGATCGTCTCGCGCGGCATGTCGGGGTAATCGTTCATGTGGAAGATCTGCAACGCCGACGGGCCGATGGCCGTCAGGCCCGCAAAGTCCGATCCGCCCTTGTAGATATGGTAAAAATCGCCCAGCAATCCAGCCTTCGGATGCCCCGACTCCACGATCACATGCATACACTGGCCCAGCCGGTGCAAATTCTTCGAATGTCCCCACAGCTCCAGTTGCGGAATCACACCGATGCTCGCGCCGGCGTCGAGGATCACCCGGTACCGCGCCGCCGCGGCGTCCAGGTCCAGGCCGGGCTTGTCGGTTGCGCCCACCGGCGGCGCCGCGATCCGCGTGCCGCCGATCTGCGCCACCAGGTCCATGTCCCGCTTCATCTGCTCGACGCCCTTGGCCCGCGCCGCCTCGTCGTCCATGATCCAGCCGACAAACCCGATCGCATCCTCGACCGCCAGTCCCGCGTCGGCGATCCGCTTCTTGAGGTCCGCCAGCGACCCGCCCTTGCTCTTGTAGTCTTCGATCTTGCGGATCCACGGCTCGATCCCGTCGTATCCGGCCTTGGCCGCGATGTCGATCTCCTCGGTGATCGGCAGGTTCTTGCCCATGATCGTCGCGGTGTTAAAGCACAGCCGAAACGGCCCCTTGCCCCCGGCCGCCACCCCACCCGCCGCCTGCGCCCGCATCCCGCCTGCCGTCGATAACAGCAGCGACCCCGCTACCGCCGCCCCCGCTTTCAAAAATCCCCGCCGTGAAAGTCCCGAACGCATCATTCGCTCTCCCATCGTCTGTAGTTCTGATCCCGTTCATCCAGCCCATCGGCCGGCCGTCATCGGGGTTATTGTACCCGCCCAAAATTGAAAATTGAAAATCGAAATATGAAAATTTCGCCGCCCTCGCCCTTTTTGGAGCAATGTGTCTCATCGCGTCCACATCGCGTCCGTTATCCCTTGACCCGCTATCACATATCCTGTATCCTGATAGTCCGCTGAATAACGGGAGAAACGAATCATGAGCAGGATCACAACCAAAAGTCGTCTCTTTTGCGTCATCACCTTGACCCTTGCCCTTGCCTGCACCGCCCGGGCCGCTGTTGCCCCATCGGCCCCGCCCAAGCGGCCGCCGTTGTTGATCCATGTCATGCCGTGGTTTTCAGCCGACGCCAAGTCGCTGGGCTGGCATTGGACGATGAATCAGACAGCCGAGCAGGTCCGCGCCTCCGGCCGCGTCGCCTCGCATTTTCGCCCGCTCATCGGCCCCTACGACTCGCTGGACCCGGACCTCATCGAGCTTCAGGTCGGCTGGATGAAGCTGGCGGGCTTCGACGGCGTGCTGGCCGACTGGTACGGCACCCAGCCCCACTTCGATTACCCCATGATCCACGAAAGAACCAAGGCGATCTTCGATGTCGCAACCAAAGCCGGCCTATCCATCGGCGTCGTCTATGAGGACCAGACCGTCGGCAACGCCATCCGCGAAAAGCTCATCACCCCCGACCAGGCGGTACCAATCGCCCGGCAAACCGGCGAGTTTCTCGCCAAGGAATGGTTCCCCCGCCCCAACTGGCTCCGCATCAAGGGCAAACCCGCGGTTCTCGTCTTCGGCCCGCAGTACTTCAAGGAGCCCGAATGGGCCGCCTTCCGCTCCGCCGCCGGCGACTACCAGCTCCTGACGCTCCACAAGACCCATCCCTTCTCGCAGGGCGGCTACGACTGGCCCATCCCCTCCCTGGGCCTGAAGTTCACCGACGAGTTCGGCGCCCGCTCCAAGGACTGGGCGATCCGCATCCCCGTGGCCTTCCCCCGCTTCAAGGATTTCTACGCCTCGGCCGGCCAGAAGGGCTACCCCGAGCTGCCAGACCGCGACGGCCAAACCTACCGCGACACGCTCGCTGCGGCGATCGCCCTGGCGCCTGACGCCGTCCAGGTCGCCACCTGGAACGACTGGCAGGAGGGATCGCAGATCGAGCCCTCCGTCGAGCTGGGCCTGCGCGACCTGATCGTCACGCAGGACGCCCGCCGCAAACTCGATCCCCAGTTCCGCTTCACCCCCAAGGACCTGGACCTGCCCCTGACGCTCTACCAGTACCGCAAAAAAATGGCCAACCCCCAACAAT
>PMBP01000331.1 GCA_003152975.1 Phycisphaerales bacterium
TTTCCGTACATCGGGTGCTTGACCAAAAAGTCGATCCGAACCCGGATGCTCTTATTGCCACTTTTGCCGACGACCACGGCCCGCTCGGTTTTCTTGCGTTTGGCTTCCATTGTCAATTACCGGCCTCGTTATGCTGTTGGCGAAGGATCGTCTTGATCCGGGCGATTTCCCGCCGCGTGTTCCGAACCGACCTGGTATTTTGGATATTTTCCGTCACGGCCTGGCAGCGGAGGTCATACAGATGCTTTTCGGTTTCCATCAGTTTGTCCCGCAACTCTTCCGGACGCAACTCTCGTAATGCCGACACCTTCATGCTACTCTCCCATTATGCCAAACTATGCCGTCGCGCAACCAGCCGGCACTTGACCGGCATCTTATGAGCCACGCGGGATAGGGCCAGCTTGGCCACATCTTCCGGCACACCGCCGATTTCAAACAGGACCATTCCGGGCTTGACCCGGGCCACCCAACCCTCGATTTCGGCCTTACCCTTGCCCATACNNCTTGGCTGTGTACGAATGATTGGGGAAGATCCGAATATAGACTTTTCCTTCGCGATGCAGAAAATGCGTTGCGGCCACGCGGCCGGCTTCGATCTGCCGGCCCGAGATCCACGACGGTTCCAGGGTCTGCAATCCGAATTCGCCGAAAGCCACATAGTTGCCCCGCGTCGCGTTGCCGCGAATGCGGCCGCGCTGCTGCTTGCGATACTTGACTCGTTTGGGCATCAATGCCATGGTTGCGTTCCTTTGCCTCTATACTCAACCGATTTTCATTCTTATGCCGTGGGGGCCGCTGGTCCGGTAGATTCCGGAGCCGTTTCGCCGCCATGGCCGGGGGCCATTCGGGACCGCGAGGTTTCCGAGCGACCGCGGGAAAATCCGCCGCCGGGTCCCTTGCCGCCACCACTGCCGCCGCGACCGCCGCCGCCACCGCTGCGACCGCCACCACCACCACCGCGACCGCCTCTTCCACCTTGACGCGGACGGAATGCCGGGACGATCTGTTCTTCGCCGAACTTGCCCTTATAAATCCACACCTTGATTCCGATAGCGCCGTATGTCGTTCGGGCCGTGGCAATGCCATAATCCACATTCGCATCCAGAGTCTGCAGCGGAATACTGCCTAATTTTTGCTTTTCAGACCGGGCGATTTCCGCTCCAGCCAGACGGCCGCAGCACAAAATCTTAATTCCCTTGGCGCCGGCGTTGATCGCGTTCTCGCACGCCATTTTCATCACGCGGCGATAGGAGGACCGCTTCTGGAGTTGCTGGGCGATCGATTCAGCCACGAGGGTCGAATCCAGATTGGGCTCCTTGATCTCGATCACATTGACGCTGACCTTGCGGTCGATCAGGGCTTCGAGGGCCTCGCGAAGGACCTCGACTTCCGCTCCCCGCGGACCGATGACCATGCCCGGCCGGGCCGAGCGCAGGGTCACCTTCACTTCGTTTCGGGTCCGTGCAATCTCCACCTTGGCCACCGCGGCGTACGGGGGCTGGCGGTTGAACTTCTGGTCGATGAACTTGCGGAGCTTGGTATCCTCAATGAGGAAGTCGCCATAGTTGGCCTTGGGTGCAAACCAGGTACTCTGCCAACCCAGCGTGATGCCCGTTCGAAATCCAATTGGAGATGTCTTTTGACCCATAGTCGCTATCCGATTTGGTTGGTTACTTCGTCCGCTCTTGTTCCACGCTTACAAAGAGATGGCTGGCCTCTTTCCAGATCGGGTGAGCCCGACCGCGGTCTTTGGCCCGCCAGGTCTTAGTCCCGAGACGACGACCCGCGCCATCCGCGCGAGCCTCGCAGATTACCAGCGACTCGACATCCGCTTCCTGTTCGTCGGCGTTGGCAACCGCGCTTTCGAGAACCTTGCGAATATGATAGGCCGCCCGGCGATGCTCAAACTTGAGGACATCCAGGGCGTCCTGAACATGACGACCGCTGATCAAGTCCATCACGAGCCGCGCCTTGCGGGCCGTCGAGGGGGCATAGCGGTGCGACGCCTGCCACAGGGAAATCTCGCCGACCTCGATGCCCAGTGCGTTCGCCAACCGTCGCACATCTTCGGCGGTCGGCTTGGGGATGTACAACCGGCGCATCCAGTTGCGAAGGGCCGTCTGCACCTGTTCGGCGTCGAAACCACCGCGAACCAGGTACTCTGCCAGCGTCGGAACGCTCATCTTGCGTTTCCGACAAATCAGTTGTAACCGTTCTCCGTTCAGCATAATCTATAATCCCGAAATGAATGGCCCGATTCGATCAGGCCTCTTCCTTCTTGCCGCCCGAGTGACCACGGAAGGTCCGGGTCGCCGAAAACTCGCCGAGCTTGTGGCCGACCATATCTTCCGTCACGAATACCTTGAGAAACATACGGCCGTTATGCACCATAAAGGTATAGCCCACAAATTCGGGCACGATCGTGCAATTCCGAGCCCAAGTCTTGATCGGATCCCGGGAGCCCTGCTGGCTCTGCCGATCCACCTTTATCAACAGCTTCTCGTTAATAAACGGGCCTTTTTTCTTTGACCGTCCCATACGAGTCCTTTACCCTTTACCGCTTATTCCTCGTTTCTGTCGCCGTTAGAGAACCAACTGTTGGCCGCGGTTGTTCTTGCGGCGACGGATAATCCACCGGTTGCTACCCTTGCGTGGATTTCGCGTCTTCCCGCCCTTGGCCAACACGCCCGTCGGAGAGCAGGGGTGCCGCCCGCCGTTGGCCCGACCCTCGCCACCGCCCATCGGGTGGGCAACGGGGTTCTGGGCCTTACCGCGGACATGGCCCCGCCGGCCGCGATGCCGCGTCCGTCCGGCCTTACCGACGACGACATTCTGGTAATCCGAATTCCCCAGTTTTCCGATCGTCGCTCGGCATTCCTTGCGGACCTTTCGCATTTCGCCGCTGGGCAGAATAATCGTGGCCCAGTCACCTTCTTTGGCCATCAGCCGAGCTACACCGCCGGCCGTACGAACCAGCTTGCCGCCCTGGCCGGGAATCATCTCGACATTGTGAATATCCACACCAACCGGAATGCCCGATAGGGGCATGGCATTGCCGATCTTGATTTCGACTTCCAAACCGCTCTCGACCATCTCGCCGACCTTCAGATCCGCAGGCGACAGGATATAACGCTTTTCGCCGTCAAGGTAGTGGATCAGGGAGATGAAACAGTTCCGGTTGGGGTCGTACTCGACCGTCGCCACGCGGCCGGGAACGCCGTCTTTGTTCCGTCGGAAATCGATGATCCGATAGATCCGCCGTGCGCCGCCGCCGATAAAACGGACGGTCGTGCATCCCGTATGATTGCGGCCGCCGGCCTTCTTGAGCCGAACGCACAGCGTCTTTTCGGGCCGGTCGGTCGTCAATTCCTTCTTGTAGTCGATGACCGAACTATTTCGCCGTCCTGCGGATGTCGGCCTGTAAATTTTAATTGCCATAGCGTAACCTCATTATGCCTTCCTGAACCGAACGATCAGAACAGATCGATCCGATGTTCTTCATGCAAGACCACCACCGCCTTCTTCCAGTGCCTCGTCAGCCCGATGAACCGGCCGCGGCGGCGGGGTTTTCCCTTGACATTGGCCGTCCGGACCTTCAACTACTTGACGCTGTACAACTGCTCGACGGCGCAGCGGATCTGAAACTTGTTGGATTTCGGATGAACCTCGAACGAGTACGCATTGCGCTTGTTCGCAAAATGCATTCCCTGCTCAGTCACCAACGGTCGAACGATAATGTCGTATTTGTCCACGGTCGCACCTATTGACTCGATTTAGATCCTTCGTTGATCAGCGACAGCAAGGCGGCCTTGGTAAACAACACCTTGGCCCGATTGCAGATATCCCCGGCGTTCAGTTCCGCCAACGGCAGCACTTGGATGCGGGGGATATTCCGCGCCGATTTGTACACATTCATGTCCAGTTGCGGGATCGTCACCAGACAACTGCGTTCGATCTTGAGATTCCGGAGCACCGTTGCGAAGTCCTTGGTCTTCGGGCTGGCAAACGACAGCTCGTCAACAACGACCACATTCAGCGACTTGAACTTAGCCAGAATCGCGGAGTTACGGGCCAACTGCCTCTGCTTCCTGGGCATCTGCTTTCCGAAATCGCGGGCATACTTGCCAAACGCCACGCCACCGCCCTTTCGCAGGTTGGTTCGAACCGAACCCATACGGGCGTTTCCGGTTCCCTTTTGCCGGTAGAGCTTGCGGGTTGAGCCCTCGACCATGCCGCGGCTCTTGGTGGCCGCCGTTCCCACTCGCTTGTTAGCATGATACATCACGATCGCCTGCTTGAGCAGCGGGTACCGCACGCGCCCGCCGAAAGCCTTTTCATCGACCTGCAGGCTCTCGATTTCTTTGCCATCTCGGTTGTAAACTGCCAGTTCAATCATGTCCGTCATCCATTATTCGTCGCCGGGGAAATATCGGGTTCCGGCATTAGCTGTGGCTCTTGGCCGAGCGAACGACCACATACGATCCGGTCGGGCCCGGAACCGGTCCCTTGATCACCAGGAGATTCTTGTCCGTGTCGATCGACACCAACTTATGGTTCTTAACCGTGACGCGATCCATGCCCATATGGCCGGCCATACGCTTACCCTTCTTGAGGTTGCCGCCGTGGCCGCGGTCGCTGGCATGGCCCGACAGGGAGCCGGGCGCCCGGTGCTTGCGTTCGGTCCCGTGAGAAAACGGAAAACCGCCGAAGTTGTGCCGCTTCATCACGCCCTGGAAACCCTTACCTTTGCTGATCCCGATCACATCGACGAACTTGACTTCGGCGAAGAGCGATACAGCGACCATATCGCCGGGGTTGTATTCGGCCTGGTCTTTTTCGGTCAGGCGCCATTCGCGGACGAACCGCTTGGCGCCCGTGTTGGCCTTCTTGGCGTGACCTTCGTCGGGCTTGCGGACCCGGCTGGCTTTGACTTCCTCAAAACCAAGCTGCAACGCGCGGTAACCGTCACTTTTAACGGTCTTGACCTGCAGAATGGGACAGGGACCGGCCTGGATCACCGTCACCGGCGTCATCTTTCCGGCCTCATCATAGACCTGTGTCATTCCGACTTTTTTGCCCAATATCATGATCATGGGTAGAGTCCTTTCGTCCGGAGGTTCCGTTTCCGAACGCTTATGCCTTGATCTTAACGAAAACGCCCGCAGGGACCACCAGCTTGTTCAATGCTTCGACCGTACGGGCGTTGGCGTCATGGATATCGATCAGACGCTTATGGGTGCGTATCTCGAACTGCTCGCGCGACTTCTTGTCGACATGCGGGCTACGCAAAACCGTATAGCGCTCGATCCGCGTCGGAAGGGGGATCGGACCGTTCACACGGGCATTGGTCCGACGGGCCTGCTCCACGATCTCCTTGGCCGAGTTGTCCAAGGCTTTGTGACAGTACGCTTCCATCCGTATCCGTATCCGTTCCGTTTCCGTTGCCATCGCCGATTCCTATGATCGTCTCACTGTCATCCCCGCCGAGGCGGGAACTCCCGCAACCGGGACATTACCGTAAACAAAAACCCTGCGGCCGAAAAGACAATCTTTCCGGCCGAACCGGTTGTATTACCATCAGGCAGGAAAAGCGATTCGCGATTCCCTATACTTGCCCTGCCGATCGAAGCGTTTTTTTCATCCGGGTCATCCCTTCATCCCCGAAGAAAAAAACCTCTTCGCCGGGCATCACGGGCCACTACTATCGTCCGTGGCTGACCACTTCGTCTTGGAATGAACAGTCCAACTCGTTATTCGCACAGGCATCCTGCCTGCGCTCGCTTCGACTGTAAAAGAGGGTTTTTACCATATCCCTCTAAACCTGTCAATAGTATCCTGCTAAAATTTTTTCAGAAATTTGTTCCGGGGCCTTTTCATAGCACAACGGCTCCATGGTAAAGCTCCCCCGGCCGGCTGTTGCCCCCCGCAATTCGCCGGCATAACCGAACATTTCGCTCAGGGGTACATTGGCGTCAATAACCCGGATATTCGTATGAATTCGTGTGTCGGTGATCATGCCCCGCTTGGAAATCAGATTCCCCTGGACGGCCCCGTAATAATTATCCGGGACCGTGACTTCCACTTTCATGATCGGTTCCAGCAGGATGGGCCCGGCGGCACGAAGGGCTTCCCGAACGGCCAGCATTCCGGCCTGTTCAAAGGCCACTTCCGACGAATCGACCGTATGGAAGGAGCCATCCAGAAGCCGGGCCTTGACCCCAAACACAGGAAAACCGCCCAAATTGCCGGTTGCCAGACCCATTTTGATGCCCCGCTCCACGGGCGAAATGTATTCCTTGGGGATCGAACCGCCAATAATAGCGTTTTCGAACTCATTTTTCATGCTGATATGGTTATTTTCATCCCGTAACGGCTCTATTTCAATAATGGCATGGCCGTATTGACCCCGGCCGCCGGTCTGTTTGACAAACTTCGCTTCCCCCCCCGCAGTACGGGTAATGGCCTCTTTATAGGCCACTCGCGGTCGGCCAACCCGGATATCCACCCCCAGATCGCGGGTAATCTTGTGCTGCAGGATCTCCAGATGAAGCTCGCCCATGCCGCACATGATAGTCTGGCCGGTTTCCGCGTCGTACCGACAGTTGAAGGTCGGGTCTTCCCGCCGGAGGGTATTCAAGGCCTCGGACAACTTCATACGGTCGGCGGACGATTTGGGCTCAATAGACATGCTGACCACGGTCTCGGGGAAACTGATGCTTTCCAGGATAACCGGGGACCGGGTATCGCACAGGGTATCGCCGGTCAGGGTCTCTTTAAGTCCGATAACGGCCACGATATCCCCCGCCTGAGCCGAGTCGATGATATCTCGGGAACTGGCGTGCATCTCGAAGATGCGGGTAATGTTTTCCTTGCAGTCGCGCGAGCTGTTATAGATCCGGCTGCCCTTGTGGAGTTTGCCTTGATAAATGCGAATAAAGTACAGATCCCCGTGTTTGTCGCCGGTGATCTTGAAGGCCAGACCCACGAACGGTTTCTCGGTATCGCAGACAATCTTGATATCTTTTTTGTCGTGGCCGGGCTTGTGGCCGAAAATCTCCGGCCGATCGAGGGGCGACGGCAGAAACGCCGTCACGCCGTCAAGAAGCTTGCGGATGCCCATATTCCGCAACGCCGCCCCGACAAACAATGGGTGAAATCGCCCCGTCAGAGTGCCCTTGCGAATCGCCGCCACAACCGCCTGGTTGTCGATCGGTTCATTGTGGATATAGGCATCCATCAAGTGCTCGTCGAACTCGGCGGCCGCTTCAATCATATCGTGCCGCCAGTGTTCGGCCGCATCCTTGAGCGATTCCGGGATTTCCGCTTCTTCGTAACTGGCGCCCACATCTTCCTGGTGGAAATAGAAGGCCTTCATGGAAATCAGGTCGATCAGACCCTCGAAGGTCGAGTCCTGCCCGATGGGGTATTGCACCGGCACCGGATGGGCGGCGAGCTTCTCGCGGATGCTCTGGACCGACATTTCGAAGTCCGCCCCGGTCTTGTCCATCTTGTTCAAAAAGCACAGGCACGGCAGATGGTACTTTTGCCCCTGCCGCCAGACAGTTTCGCTCTGGGCCTGGACGCCTTCGCTGGCGTCGAAGACCGCAATCGCCCCATCCAGCACCCGCAGGGACCGTTCGACTTCGGCGGTGAAATCCACATGGCCGGGGGTGTCGATCAGGTTGATCTGGTGGTCGCCCCACGGGCAGCGGGTCGCCGCCGAAGTGATGGTGATGCCTCGCTCTTGCTCTTCCTCGAGGTAATCCATGACGGCGGTTCCCTCGTGGACCTCGCCGATCTTGTAGGTCTTGCCTGAAAAATATAGGATCCGTTCCGACACCGTCGTCTTGCCGGCGTCAATATGCGCCATAACCCCGATATTCCGTAATTTGGATAATGAATCCGACATTGTCATTCTGTTTTCAATCTTTCGGGGACACAGAATACCCATGTCCCATCATCCGAAATTCGTCATAACAAAAAAACTGCCACGACCATTGGAACCCAACAGCCGTGGCAGATCAGTACGCTCCTTACCAGGCGAAATGCGCAAAGGCCTTGTTGGCCTCCGCCATACGGTGCACATTCTCGCGGGTGGAGATCGCGGCGCCTTCCTTGTTGAAGGCGTCCATCAGTTCGCCGGCCAATCGGTCGCCCATGGGCTTGCCCTTCTTGGCGCGGGCCGCGGCGATGATCCACCGAATCGCCAGCGACTGCTGGCGGCGCGGGCTGACCTGCATCGGAACCTGATAGCTGGCTCCGCCGACCCGACGGCTGCGGACTTCCAGCATGGGTTTGACATTGTTCACCGCCGTCAGGAACACTTCCAGCGGGGCCGTCTCCTTGATCTTCTTGGCGACGATGTCCATCGCCTCATAAAAGACCTGCTGGGCAACGCTCTTCTTGCCCTGCCACATCAGGCAGTTGATGAACTTGGTCGTCAGCATATCCGGGTACTTCGGATCGGGCTTGATCTGGATTCGTTCGCTAATAAATTTCTTCGACATGCATGCACCTTCGTTATGGGCTCAATGGCCGGTTACTTCGGGCTCTTGGCCCCGTATTTGCTGCGGCCCTGTTTTCGGTTAGTCACGCCAGCACAGTCCAGCACGCCGCGGACGACATGGTAACGAACGCCCGGCAGGTCCCGCACACGGCCGCCTCGGATCATCACTGTGCTGTGTTCCTGCAGGTTGTGATCGACGCCGCCGATGTAGGTCGTGACTTCCTTACCGTTGGTCAGCCGCACGCGGGCGATTTTCCGCAGGGCCGAGTTGGGTTTCTTGGGCGTTTGGGTCCGCACGATCAGACACACGCCGCGTTTCTGAGGCGACCCGGAAATATCCGAGACGCGTTTCTTGCCTTTGGACTTGCGTTTGTTCCGAACCAATTGATTGATTGTCGGCATAACTGCTCCACTCGAACTTTCGTCGTTTCGCGTCGCCATCCCGCAACTCGGGACGCGACCCGTTAATCCAATCCCAACGCCGCCTTAACGGCCTTCTCGGCCGCGGCCTCGGCCTCGCGGGTTTCCCGCAATTCTTCGAGCTGCTTGGGCAATGGCGCTTCGGCCAGATGCTTGACCCGCATATCCTGGTACCGGCGGAAACCCGTTCCGGCCGGGATCAGGTGGCCCAGGATCACATTTTCCTTAAGACCGCGTAAATTGTCGATTCTACCTTCCAGCGCCGCTTCTGTCAATACCTTTGTTGTTTCCTGGAAACTGGCGGCGGAAATAAAGCTGTCCGATTGCAGCGAGGCCTTGGTAATGCCCAGCAACAGGGTCGTCGCCGTGGCCGGACGGGGCTTTTTACCCTTGGCCGGCGAGCCGCCGAGCAGTTCGACCTTTTCGGCGGCCGCATCCAGTTCGTCCTTGGTTACCAGAGCCCCGACCTTCAGATCGGTATCCCCCGGATCGCTGATCCGGAGTTGGTGCGATAGGGCCTCATTGGTCCGGCGGAAATCGAGCTTATCGACCACTTCCCCGGGCAGGTAACCGGTGTCGCCGATCGATTCGATCTCGACCTTGCTCATCATCTGGCCGAGAATGATCTCGATGTGCTTGTCGCTGATCGTCACGCTCTGGGCCCGATACACATTCTGGATTTCCCTCTGCAGATACCGCTGCAGGGCCTCTTCGCCCTTGATCCGCAGGATATCATGCGGGACCAGCGGTCCGTCGGTCAACGCATCGCCGGCGTCCACGCGGTCGCCGGTATGGAAGTTCAGATGCCGATCGCGCGGAACATGGTGTTCCTTTTCCATCTTCTCGCTGCGGATGATGATGGTCATCTTGCCGCGGCGATTGTCGCTCTTAAGTTCGACGGTGCCGCTGATCTCGGCCATCGCTGCCGGATCCTTGGGCTTGCGGGCCTCNNAGGCCGCCGGTGATGTCCTGCGTGCCACCTGATCCGCGGGGCAGATGGGCCAGCAGTTCGCCGGCTCTGACTTCCCTGCCCTCATCAACCTCGATACGGGCCTTGGCGGGAAGATAATGGACATCCAGAATCTTGCCGTCGGGGCTTTCGATGATCACTTGCGGATGCTTGTCGCCCTTGTGTTCGATCACCACCGGGCGGCCCCTCTGGCCCTTGCGCTCTTCTTCGACCCGCATGGTCTCGCCTTCGACAACATCGACCAGCCGAACCAGGCCTTCGACTTCCGCCAGGATCGGGATTCGGTGCGCGTTCCAGGAAAACAGGCGCTGGTTGGGCTTGATATCCGCCCCATCTCGGGCTTGAAGGATCGCGCCATACGGTACCGGGATACGCTCCAACTCGCGGCCCTTTGCATCCTGGATAATCAACTCGCCGGTGCGGCTTAAGGAGATTCCATTAGAAGCCACAGGCCGAGCCTTGGTTTTATCGTCCTTTTGAGGAAGAACATCACTGTGGAATGTTTGGCCTTTTTTATCTTGGAAAACTTCACCACCGGCAACAACCGGCTCGTCCACAACCCGAAGGGTTTCAAGGTATTTGACCTTTCCTTCGCGCGGGGCTAGCCGCTCGGTCTCGAGAACCAACACCGACGCGATACCGCCGGTATGGAAGGTCCGCATCGTCAGCTGC